>NZ_LVCT01000043.1:0-14437 GCF_001647205.1 Rhodococcus sp. EPR-134 | reverse complement strand
CTCGGTGGCAAAACTGTTCGGTGCGGTGCCGGACAAGGAGGGTCAACGTCTGCGGTTTCAACGCGGGGACGCACCGGTCATCGTCTTCAATGTCACGACCTCGATCTCGCTCCACGCCAACGAAGCACTCCCGGACGGCACTCACGCGTCCCCGTTGCCACGGACGGGAATCTTTCATCAACCGCGCTACTCAGGGATCGCGGCAGAACAGACGTTCGGTCGGTCGCATCGCGACTACCAGACGTGCCCGTGGGTCATACCCTTCGGCGTGGGCACCAAGGAAGAGGACGTCGCCACGGTCATGTTGCGCAATCTCAATTCGGTCACAGGTCTGAAAGGTGGTGATCGATCCGGTCTGCGGTCGCTGTCCGAACTGCTCGGCGTCGAGTGGCTAGAGCCTGATGTCTTGACCTCGGAGGGTTGATCTTCCAACGACCGTCCAACGCGCACAAACGAACGGTTTCGGCGGTATGCTCCAATTCCACTCCACCAAAACCGAATTCGGCTAACCGCTTCATTCCTTTCGGGACCTTGGGACTCAGGTATCTGTGACCTGACGTGGCAGACTCTTCCGAGTCGAGGTGCACCAGCCTCGAAACAGTGCCGAGAATGCGAGGGGTCCGATGCGCAATATCTACCGGTCATTGATGCGCAATGTCGGCCATACACAATGGTTCTCGGATCTCGGCAAGGATCTGGTTCCGCTCGATCGAGCAGTGCAGAGAGTGTCGGGAGGCAAGCTCTCGCTGGTCGGAGAGAACACCGTGACTCAGCTACTGCTCACCACGACGGGCCGTAAGACCGGCCGTTCTCGAACCACGCCACTCCTGTACGCACCCGACGGCGATGCGTTTGTCGTCGTCGGTTCGAACTGGGGGCAGGATACGCATCCAGCATGGACACTCAATTTGATGGCAAACCCCACCGCGATCGTGACAGTGAAGGGCGTCGAAATACCGGTCGGTGCGAGTCTGGCGGAGGGCGCCACGCGTAAGAAACTGTGGGAGCTCGCGACCACCACGTGGCCGCCGTACGAAACCTACGCCGATCGAGCATTCGGGCGCCAGATCCGCGTATTTCGACTCCAACCTGTCAAATAACTGCTGCCGGGCGCAGGATGGGAAGGACCACCCTGCCGATCTCAGGAGCATTCGCGAATGTCCACAGCACTGACTCACGCAGAAGACACACAGATCACAGCTTCCAACGGGCGGATCGCACTGGAGCCGAACCCCCGCCGAATTCGAGCCTTCTTCGCTGGTCACGCCGTCGCAGACACCACTCGTTCGGTATACCTTTTCGAACGCGGCCGCCTGCCGATGTACTACATCCCCCTCGCGGACGTTCGTACCGAATTCCTCGTCCCGACGTCGACGACCACCCATTGCCCATGGAAAGGTGACGCCACCTACTGGACGATCGAGATCGGGGATCGCCGGGCCGAGGACGCCGTCTGGACCTACCCTGAACAGTTCGACGGTTCCCTGGATCTGAGTGAGTACGTCGCATTCTATTGGGATCGCATGGACGCCTGGTACGAGGAGGATCAACAGGTCTTTGTCCACGCCCGCGATCCATACGTACGTATCGACGCACTCCCCTCGTCCCGCCACGTCCAGGTCTTTGTCGGCGACGTACTGGTCGCCGAGACGAGACGACCCAGACTGCTCTTCGAAACCGGACTGCCCACGCGGTACTACATTCCGAGAATCGACGTTCGCAGCGAGTACTTTGCGCCGTCCCCGACCACCACGGCCTGCCCCTACAAGGGCACTGCGTCGTATCTGTCGTTCACCGGCACAACCGAACTCGCTCCGATCGAGGATCTGGCGTGGTTCTATCCGTTCACTACCGCCGAAGCGTCCGGGATCGACGACCACGTGTCGTTCTATCCCGAACGCGTCGGCAAGATCCTGGTGGACGGTGCCGAAATCTGAAAGGTGCTGGAGCCGAGAAGGTGTGGGTGCCTACCCCACTGCAACAGGGGATTCCGGGATTCGCAGTTCAGCCGTCTCCAGTCGGCGATCATGCACCCACACCATCGCCGTTGCAACGGAGAAGACCAACCCGGCGATGCATACTCCGTTCCAGCCGTACGACTTCCACACCACTGACCCCACCGCCGAGCCCACGGCAGCACCGACGAAGTAGGTGGTCATGTACACGGAATTCACACGCGAACGTGCTTCGGGGACAAGGGCGTAGATCACGTTCTGGTTGCTGACGTGCACTCCCTGCAGCGCGAGGTCGGCAAGGACGATGGCAACGAGAAACCACACCACGTGGGTGGCACCGGCGACAAAGGGAAGCCACGACACCAAGAGAATCGCGATGGCGCCGCCGGTCGCCAGCTGACCCAATCCCCGATCGGCCAGTCTGCCCGCCACCGTCGCCATCAAAGCTCCCGCCACACCGAGTAGTCCGACCAAGCCGATTTGAGTGTCGCTGTAGCCGAATTCGCCGGACAGAAGAAAGGCCATCGTCGTGAAGACGGTGCTGACAGCAGCAAAAGCCAGTCCGCCCATGGCCGATCGGGTTCTCAGGCGCGGCAAGGTCGCAGCCAACTTCCCTACCGAAGCGAGCGTTGCGCGGTAGCTTGCCTTCGGGCGATCTGCGGAATCGGAAGGCAGAGATCGCCACAATGCCACGGCCATCACCACCATCAGCACCGCCGCAACCTTGTATACCGTCGACCAACCTCCCAGTCCGGAGAGGACACCGGCAACGCTGCGCGCCAGCAGGATTCCGATCAGCAGTCCGCTCATGATCGTGCCGACCACCTGACCGGACCTCTCAGGTTCGGCCAGCGAGGCGGCAAACGGAATGAGCACCTGGGCGGCGACCGAAAAGACGCCAGCGACAGCGATTCCCACTGCCAGCGTGGCAAAGTTGGGCGCAAATCCGCTGACCGCTTGACCGGTCGCCGCCAGCAGCATGAGCCCTACCGTCAGCTTGCGTCGGTCCACCATGTCGCCCACCGGAACCAGAAGTATCAATCCGAGTGCATACGCGACCTGCGCGATGGTCACCGTCGCGGCCGCTGCGGAGGCCGACACATTCAGGTGATCTGCGATGGAATCGAGGAGTGGCTGGTTGAAATAGTTACCGCCCGCGCACAGGCCCGTCGCCGCAGCCATCAGCAGCACTATCGGTAGTCCGAGCCTCGGACGCGCGTCGCTTGAAATCATGTCGTCAAGCATGACCGCCTACACCGACGCGCGTCCAATAGATAGATATGCATGATCTATCTCCAGAAACGATAGATTGGTGCGATGGAACTACGTCACATCCGCTACGCCCTGGCAGTCGCGGAAGACAGACACTTCAGCCGAGCAGCGTCGCGGTTGCACGTTTCCCAGTCCGCCTTGAGTGCCCAGATCAGAGACCTCGAAAAGGAACTGGGAGTCGAATTGTTCAACCGGAACAGCCGAAACGTCGGCCTGACTGCTGCAGGCGAGGTTTTTGTCGCCCGCTCCCGCGAGGTACTCGGCGCCGTGTCGAGACTCGTCAGTGATGTCTCCGCACGGAGCAACGAGCAAGTGCGGTTGACGGTCGGCACCATCACCTCGGCGGGGCGCGTCGACGTCGGACGCGCGCTGGCAGATCTGACACGGCGCCACCCTGCAATCAACATCACCGCGCGACCGTACGGCAGTGAAGTAGTTATCGAGGGAGTCCGGTCCGGTGCAATCGACGTCGGCATTGTCGGATTGGCCGCAGGTCGCCTACCCAAGAGCTTTGCCGCCGCACCGCTGTGGAGTGAACCCACCGCAGCGTTCGTTGCTCCTGACCATCCCTTCGCCCAGGCTTCGTCGATCAGGCTCGAAGACCTACGCGATCACACTCTCGTGGACTTCGCCTCCGGCAGCGAGGCCCGTGTCCAAACCGACCAAGCCTTCGCCGAATCACAGGTCCCTCGGGGAAAAACACTTGAAGCCAACTCGGTAGACCTGATCTGTTCACTGACCGCCAACGGCCTGGGCGTAGGTTTGCTCCCCCAGTCCATGAGCGCCCTGCACCCCGAATTGGTCTGTATTCCGATCACCGATGCGCCGCATCGGATCGTCCACGCAATCACCGAACCCACCCATTCGTCGGCGCTCGCCCGCGAGTTCGTCGAACTACTCGCAGCGCAGTTCGCTACTTGAGCAGTTTCGACATTCGCCTGTCCGCCAACGGTTTACCGCCGGTCTGGCACGTCGCGCAGTATTGAAAAGAGCGCTCCGCGAACGACACTTCGCGTACGACGTCACCGCACACCGGGCACGGAAGTCCGGTACGAGCATGCACTCGCATCCCCGAGCGTTTCTCACCTTTGAGCCGGGCCGCGTCCTGACCTTCCGAACGCTCGATCGCGTCGGCCAGCGTAGATCGCATCACGGCATACAACGTCGAAATCTGATCCCGCGTCAGCCGCGACGAGGTCGCGAAAGGCGAGAGTTTCGCGGTGTGGAGGATCTCGTCCGAGTAGGCGTTCCCGATACCGGCGATCAACGACTGCTCGACTATCGAGTTCTTGATCCGCGCCGACGTTCCGCCCAGAATCTGTGCGAACTCGGCTTCGGTCACGGCCATCGCGTCCGGCCCCAACCGGGCGATGCCCGGAACCTCCTGCGGATCGTTCACGACCCAGACGGCGAGGCGTTTCTTGGTGCCGGCTTCGGTGAGATCGAATGCCGGCGTCAACCCTTCGGGTGTGAAGAAATGAACGCGCAGCGCCAACGGCCCCTTCCCCGGCTTCGGCGGCGTCGCCGATGGATTGTCCAGCCAGCGCATCCAGCCGGCACGGGAGAGATGCGTGACCAACCACAACCCGTCGCAATCCAGAGCCAGATGCTTCCCGAAGCGGGCGGCGCCCGTGACGTCACGCCCCTGCAGAGCGGTGATCGGCGGATCGAAGGTCTTGAGCACACTCAATGCAGCGATGTCGACGCGTCCCACCACTGCGCCGACCGCGTGCTGACGAAGGAACCCTGCCAGCGCTTCCACCTCGGGTAGTTCAGGCATGGCAACAGACTAACGCCGACCACGGACACTCACAGCGCGCTCAGTCCGTTTCCGTCTGCAGCACCACCGAATGCCCACCGCGTGCCTTCGCGGAGTACATCGCCCGATCCGCTCGCCGCAGCAGAGTCGGGTAGGTGACCAGCGCATCATCCGCTGATTCGAAGGGCCCTGCGATCTTCGCGATTCCGACGCTCATCGCCACCTCGGGATGATCGGGCGAGGTGATCGTCGAACGGAGTAGCTCATGTTCGAGTCGATGGAACGAGCGTTGATCGACCGAATCGACGATGACGAACTCGTCGCCGCCTATCCGTGCGATCAAGGCCGCCGGGCCGGCGCATTCGACCAGTCTCGATCCGACTTTTTCGATCACGGCGTCACCGACGGTATGTCCGTACTCGTCGTTGATGGCCTTGAATCGATTGATGTCGACGGCGGCGACTACCAAGAGCGCCGAGTGCGTGTACGACCGCTCCAGCAACAGTCGCACTTCGTCGGCCAGTCCCCTCCTGTTGAGCAGTCCGGTCAGTGGGTCCAATTGCGAGTTCAACGCGTCGGTGCCGAGGATGGAGAAAATGAACTGACAGGCAAAGGGAATCACGTAGATTGCCGCGCCGACCAGTACTACCAACGCGACCAGAACCGGAGCATCCACATCGTTTTCGACCACCGCCGTACGTGTCACGATGCCGATGACCACGACGAGTACCCACAACATGTGAAGGCTCTGTATTCGAGCATTGTGGAAGAACGCGATGTATCCGCCGATCACCGAGAACATCACGGCGTGTGCCAGTGCTGCAAGTGGATTGGAGTACAGCAGCATTGCGGCCGCTATTCCCACTTCCGAGTAGAGCACAAAGGCGTAAGACCAGGAACGGGAGAGATTGCGCCTCGTCGAGAGGGCGACGGCCATCATCACGGTTATGACCATGATGACTGCGTTCGCGGTGCGCGCGTGCGAAGTGGTCGGTCCCTGTGGACTGAAGCGAGTGAGGAACATGATCACGGTGACCAGCACCAACGAGCAGACGACGAGAAACCGCGAGGCGACGGTCAACCCTTTGTCCGCGAGATAGCGATTGAAGGTGTCGAATTGGTCCGGACGCCGATACCAATCGACAAGTTGAGAAGAGATCAGCCGGAACGCGGGACCCGAGAGCGGTCGTCGAGACGCCACGGCGTCCGAACGCTCAACACTCTCGGCAGATTCCATAGGGTCAGGGTAATCCAGTCAACTCCCCGCAATCAGACAATTTTCACTGTTTGCCGTCCCACATCACAACCCGATCGCCGCCGGCGGCCTTCGCGCGGTACATCGAGGCATCGGCTACTCGAAACAGTTCCGTCAACTCCTCGTCGGAAATAATCGACGACCATTCGGCAGAGGTGATCGCGACTCCGACGCTGGTGGTCACTACCGGATCACGATCGTCGATTCGCAAGTGCCTTCGCAGATTGTCTTCGAACGCAGGCGCTGCGCCGACGTCTATCGTGTCTACCAACACGAACTCGTCCCCACCGAATCTGGCGAAGAGCGCCTTCTCGCCGCCGCACCACCGCAGTCGATCAGCAATCTGGCGAAGTACGAGATCGCCTTCTTCGTGCCCCTGTGAGTCGTTGACGCTCTTGAACGAATCGACATCGACAATCGCGACGACATACGACGACTTGCTCGACGCATGCCCCGTCGCCCCCATTTCGACAACAGCTCGCTGCAGCCCGCGCCGATTCAGAAGCCCTGTCAACGGATCCACATCCGAACTGTCCGCGTCGGAGCCGAGAAGTGAGAGGACGAACTGGCAGGCGAACGGGATGACCACGATCCCGGTGGCGATGATCAGACACAGTGCGGTGGCCAACGCAGGATCCGCGTAGACCGCGACCTTTCGGCCGACCACTGCGAGAATCACGATGGACAGCGCGATGTGGATCGCCTGGAGTCTCGCGTTGTGAAAGTACGCGATGTAACCACCGATCAGTACGCAGAGCACACACTGGATCAACCCGATGAAAGGGTCGTTGTTCAAGAACACACCGACGAATACGCCGACCTCGCAGTAGGCGACAAAGAAGTACGACCACCGGCGCGTGATTTCGGGCAGAAGGCAGAAGAGCACGATCACCGCAATCGTGACGGCGATGATAACGGCGTTGACGACGCTGGTGACGTGGTTGTGCACGCCCGCGTCGCTGAAGCGCAGCAGAGTCATCGCAATGATGACCGTCGTCAGCGAGCCGATAACCAGCAATCGGACAGCTAGCTCCAGGCCCTTCGTGGCGAGGTATCGATTGAAACTGTCGAATTGATCAGGACGCCGATACCACTGAACCAGAAGGCCGAAAGCCGACTTCACAGCTGATTTTTCACGGCCACGCGGCGCGGGCAGAATCGACTGCAGTCGGTCCTGCCCGAACGATGTCATGCGCAGATCATAGGTGCGCGGACCGTCGTTCGGGACCAAGAGTGCAGGATCGAGGCGGCAAATTCAGGGTCGGTTGTCAGCGCCGAACGAGGTACGTATCCATGATCCAACCGTGCTTCTCACGCAACTCCGCCCGGCGAGCGACGATCCGATCTTCGACGTCACGCAGTTTGCCGGAAATCAACTCCTCGTCCGGGGTCCCGAGGTACGCGCCCCACCAGATCTCGGCGTCGTTTTCGCTTACCTGAGTGAAGGTGCAATGCGCGTCGAGCATCACGACGGCATTGTCCACGCCGTCGGGCAATCCCTCGGCCAGTTTGCGGCCGGTCGTGATGTGGATGGGTTCGCCGATTCGGTTCAGGACGATCCGGTGTTGTGCAGCCAGCGACTGCACGCTGGTGATTCCCGGGATGACGGAGTAGTCGAACGAAACTCTCCCGCGAGCGAGCACGCGCTCGACGATCCGCAGAGTGCTGTCGTAGAGGGAAGGGTCACCCCAGACGAGAATCGCGCCGACGCCAGGTTCGGCCGCGAATTCCGCTTCGAATTTCGCGGCCCGACGCTCGTGCCAGTCCTCGACGACTCCCTCGTAATCGGTGGGGGCTCGGTCCCGCGGCGGGTCCGTGATCTCGACCACCTTGTAGTCGAGGTGAACGTGCTCGTCGAGAATGCCGGTGCGCAAGTCGACCAGAGCCTGCTTCTCGTCACCCTTTCCGATGATGAAGAAGGTATCGGCCCTGTTCATGGCCTTGATCGCCTGAACCGTCACCTGGTCGGGATCACCAGCACCGATACCGATCACCAAGAGTTCGCGCATGTGCCGAGGCTATATTGCCGTGCGCCTTTATTAACCGCCGGAGGTTAATAAAGGCGCACAGCAGGGCAGGCCCTAGACTGATTCCCGTGACTGTCTCCACTGCTTACGAAGACCTCCTCCGGCTCGTCATGGAGACGGGTACCGCCAAATCCGATCGAACCGGAACCGGCACCCGCAGCATCTTCGGTCACCAGATGCGTTTCGATCTTGCCGACGGCTTTCCGCTCGTCACCACCAAGAAGGTCCACCTCAAGTCGATAGTCAACGAACTCCTGTGGTTCCTGCGCGGCGACTCCAACGTGGCGTGGCTGCACGAGCACGGCGTCTCCATCTGGGACGAGTGGGCCGACGAGAACGGTGAACTCGGCCCCGTCTACGGCGTCCAGTGGCGTAGCTGGCCCACCCCTTCGGGCGAGCACATCGACCAGATCACGCAGACCGTCGAGACCCTGCGCTCCAACCCCGATTCGCGGCGGATCATCGTTTCGGCGTGGAACGTCGCCGACATTCCACAGATGGCCCTGGCGCCGTGCCACGCTTTCTTCCAGTTCTACGTCGCCGACGGCAAGCTCTCCTGCCAGCTGTACCAGCGCAGCGCCGACATGTTCCTCGGCGTTCCGTTCAACATCGCCAGCTACGCGCTGCTCACCCACATGATGGCCCAGCAGGCCGGACTCGACGTCGGCGAGTTCGTCTGGACCGGCGGCGACTGCCACATCTACGACAATCACGTCGACCAGGTGACCGAGCAGCTCGGCCGCGAACCGCTGCCGTTGCCGACCCTGAAGCTGAACAAGCGCGACTCCATCTTCGACTACACCTTCGAGGACGTGGAGATCGTCGACTACCAGCACCACCCCGCGATCAAAGCCCCGGTAGCGGTCTGACGATGACCGATCGCACAGTCACCCTCATCTGGGCGCAGGCCCACGGCGGCGTCATCGGCGCCGACAACTCGATCCCGTGGCGCGTGTCCGAGGACATGGCTTACTTCAAACGCGTCACCATGGGCCATCCGGTAATCATGGGGCGGCGCACCTGGGACTCCATTCCATCGAAGTTCCGTCCGTTCAGCGGGCGTCGGAACATCGTCGTCACACGCGATCCGCAATGGCACGCCGAAGGCGCCGAGGTGGTCCGCAGTCTGGACGACGCCCTGGCGTTGCCGGACGGTGACGTCTTCGTCGTCGGTGGCGGGCAAATTTATTCGGCTGCACTGCCATTCGCGACGCATCTACTGGTGACCGAGATCGACCTCGACATCGCCGGTGATGCTTTTGCTCCCGAGATCGGCCCCGAATGGAACCTGAAATCCGACGAGCCCTGGCAGACCTCGGAGAAGAGCGGCCTGCGCTTCCGCTGGTTGGAGTACACGCGCTGACCGACTTCCGCCGATAACGAGGCACCTCGCGAGTGAGTCGGTCATACTCCAAGAAGGACATTCACCGCTTCCGAGAGGTCTTCGATGGACAAGAAGTCACTGACCGCTCTCGCTCGCCAACAGTTGAAACTGGCGGGCTCGGCGACCAGCGGTCGCAGTTCACAAACCGTCTACGGTGGCCACCAGCGCAGCCTGCGACAGACGGTGATCGCGCTGAGCGCCGGCAAGAGCCTCGCCGAACACGACAGTCCGGGCGAAGCCACGTTGTTGGTCCTGAGCGGGAAGCTGAATCTTGTATGTGGGAGCGACCAGTGGAAAGGATCCACGGGTGATTTCCTGACCGTCCCGGCCGACCGGCACAGCGTCGAAGCGCTCGAAGACGTTGCATTTCTACTGACCGTCGCCATGAAGGGCTGAAATCGGTAGCGTCTTCCGCGTGAGCGAAACCGTGATCGAAGTGTCCATCGTCGCAGCCCCGTCCGTACTCTGGCCCGCGCTGCGCGACCCGTCGCTGATTCGACGTTGGTTCGGCTGGGAGTACGACGGACTCGACGACGAAATCACCCAGATCTACTCCACCGCTGAGGCCGACCCCGAAGCGTTGACGCTGAAACTCGGAAACGGCGACCGTTTCTCACTTCGCGAACAGGACGGCAAGACGGTCGTCCGCATCGACCGACCGGCCAAATCTGCCGACGACGACTGGTACGACGACATCACCGAGGGCTGGACGACATTCCTCCAGCTGCTCAGATTCGCAGTGGAGCACCACGGACTGGCCGAGCGTGGAACCATTTATCTCGACGGCCTTCTGCTCCCCGGTGAGAACGTGGCAAGCGTCCTCGGGCTCACCGAAATCGAATTGGAAGCGGGAAGTCGGTACGCGGTGACAATCGCTCCCGGCGACTATTTCGAAGGCGTCGTCGACTACGTCACCGACCACCAATTCGGGTTGACAGTCGAGGATCTCGGCCCTGGCCTGCTGTCTGTCGCCACCCAGTCGGTGACGGCGCAGCGGCCCGACGGAGGCATGTCCATCCTGCTGACCACCTACGACCTGAGCGATGACGAGTTCGACGAGATCAAGCATCACTGGTCGTCGTGGTGGGAAGGTCGCCGCCAGGAGAGCTGACGTTCGGTGAGGCGATATGCTTCGACCATGGTCGAAGCTTCGGGTCACAGTCCGGCACGTACGTTCGGCGAGTTGCTCGACCGCCTGGGCGATTCCAATGCCGACATACCGACACTCCACCGCCTGCTCGAGGCGGTCCTGGTGGTCGGCTCCGGCCTGGACCTCGACCTGACGCTTCAACGGATCATCACCTCTGCGACAACGGTTCTGGATTGCCGCTACGGCGCCCTGGGGGTCGCGGCGCCGGGGGGCGGGCTCTCGGAATTCGTGTACGAGGGAATCTCCGGGTCCCAACGCGCGACCATGGGACATTTCCCCGAAGGTCATGGCGTGCTGGGTGTTCTGATGAATCACCCGCAGACTTTGCGTGTGGCCCATCTCGGCGACCATCCCGAATCGGTGGGATTCCCCGCAAATCATCCACCGATGGAGAGCTTCCTCGGAGCGCCGATCATGATGCGGGGAAAGGTGTTCGGAAGCATCTACCTGACCGAGAAACGGGGACAGGCCGAGTTCACCCAAGAAGACGAGGTCATTCTCGAAGCCCTCGCCATCGCAGCCGGTATCGCTGTGGAAAACGCCCGACTGTTCGAGCAGTCACGAACTCGTGAAAGATGGCTCACCGCAACATCTGCCATCCGCTCGCGGTTGCTGGCCGGTGACTCGCTCGAGGACGGCCTGCAACTTCTTGCCAGTCGCGTTCGGGACCTGACCGGCGTCGACGACGTGATCGTGGTGATCTGCGAGAACGGCTACGCACAGGTTCACGCCGCGGCCAGCGCCCGGACCACGTCACGTGGAGTCAGAATCCCGGAGACCACTTATCCGTTCGACGTGGTGCGGAGCACTCGAAAGCTACAGGTACTCACCACTTTAGGCGCACTCACCGAACTGGTGCCGTCGGCTGGGAGTGCGGTCGTGGCACCGATGTGCGTCGCCTCGGGTGTAGTCGGCGCGGTCATCGTGGCGTCGAATTCCACCAACACACACTGGGATCACGACGAACTGACCCGGATCGAGTCGATGGCCGAACTCGGCTCCGTTGCAATCGAGTTCGACGAGAAACAAAAGGCGCAACGCCTGTTGTCCGTTCTCGCCGACCGCGACCGCATCGCACGAGACCTGCACGACAACGTCATCCAGCGACTGTTCGCGAGCGGAATGAGCCTGCAGAGCACGCTTCCGGACGAGACCCTCCCGGAGTCGGCGCGCGCGATTGTCAAACGATCTCTCGAACAGCTCGACAAGACAGTCCGCGAGATTCGGACAACCATCTTCGATCTGCAGACTCCGACGGCCACCGATTCGTCGAGCCTGCGCCGACGCCTCCTCGATGTCATCGGCGACGCCACCGCACAGTCCGCTGTGACCCCGAGCGTCCAATTCTCCGGCGCCATCGACACTCTGGTGAATCCCGGGATCCACCAGCACGCCGAGGCCGTGCTGCGTGAGGGGTTGAGCAACGTCCTTCGGCATGCACACGCACGCCACATCACCATCGCTGTCACCGCGGACGTCGAATTTGCGATCACGATCGAGGACGACGGCGTCGGACTCCCCTCCGATTTCCACAAGAGTGGACTGCACAATCTGGAGCGCCGCGCCGAACATTGCGGCGGTACGTGCACGATCGTCAATCACGATCCGAACGGTGCACGCCTGCTCTGGCGAGTACCGCTCGGTCGCACCAACTCGAATCGACCGAAATCCGGTCGTTAGATCCTAGCGACTGCCGCTACGGATTTCGGTCGCCAGCACCGCAGCCTGAGTACGACGCTGCATGCCCAGCTTCGAGAGCAGACGCGTCACGTAGTTCTTGACCGTCTTCTCCGCGAGGAACAATCGCGCGCCGATCTCCCGGTTGGTGAGCCCCTCTCCGATGAGGTCGAAGACTGCTCGCTCCTGATCGGAAAGTTCGGCCAACGGATCAGCTGTACGGTCGCTGCGGATCCGCTGCATCAGCGCCTCGGTTGCACGACTGTCGAGCAGTGAACCGCCGCGCCCGACTGTGCGGACTGCAGCGACCAGATCGGTTCCGAGAATCTGCTTGAGGACGAATCCCGAGGCGCCCGCCATGATCGCGTCGAGCAACGCCTCGTCGTCGGCGTACGACGTGAGCATCAGGCAGCGGAGGTCGGGAAGCATCGAGCGGAGTTCTCGGCACAGTTCGACGCCGTTGCCGTCAGGCAAGCGTACGTCCAGAACAGCGACGTCGGCGTTGCTCTGCGGTACCGCAGCCAGCGCTTCCCCCACGGACGCCGCCTCGCCCACCACCACGAAGTCCTCGACCCCACCGAGTAGGTCGAACAATCCGCGTCTGACGATCTCGTGATCGTCGACCAGGAATATCCGCGTTGTCATCGAACCCCTCCAAAAGACATCTCACGTCGAACGGTACCGGAGACGGTGGACTCAGAACTCATGGAATGCATTCTCTTCACTTGTTGACGTGCCGGACGATGAGAACCGGGCAATCCGCGGTGTGCAGGAGCGCCCGACTGGTCGATCCGAGGAGCATTCCTGCGAATCCGCCGCGCCCGCGACTGCCGACGACTATCAACTGCGCCGTCTCCGCATATTCGCTCAGGACTCGGACCGGACGGTCACGCGCGACGACTCTTTCGACGACGACGTCCGGGTAACGCTCGGTGAATCCGGCCAATTGCTCCGCGAGGACAACTTCCTCACCCGTCTGGATGCTGCTCCACAGTGGGTCGTCGGGGGTGGCGCCCAACGAGGGCTGCACACTCACGTCGCTCCACACGTTGACGGCGATCAAGGTGGCGCCCCGCGCGGAGGCCTGCTCGAAAGCGTGCTCGACTGCCTCGATGCTGCTTTCGGATCCATCGACACCGACGACGACGGGGCCCTCGGTCGGCGGTCGACCGTCGAGCGTCCGTCCTCGGACAACTGCAACCGGAGATTCGCCGTGCGAGACAACCGAGACCGTCGCAGAACCGACGACCAATCCGGTGAATTCGCCGTGCCCGCGAGGGCCGAGCGCAATGATGTACGCGCCCTTGGACAATTCGATCAGGCGATCGGAGACGCTGCCGTCGAGTAGTTCGGTGACGATCTCGAGGTCGTCGTCGATGCTTTGCCGCGCGAGAATCTGTGCGCTGTCCAGACGAGCGGTGGCAGTGCGCCGCAGTTCGTCCTTGAAGCTCTCGGCGAGGTAAGGCTCGGAGTAGTAGAAGGCTGGGATGTGCACCACCGTCGCGATGTGGAGCGGTCGACCGAGCGCCACCGCGGTCCTCGCCGCCCAGACGACAGCCGACGACGCCGATTCCGAACCGTCTACCGCTACGACGACGGGTTTGGTTGCACTCATGTTCGTCCCTCCACAATCGACCACAGAATCTCTTCGCCCTCACACTATTGCCCAATGACGGCAAAAAGGATTCATCAGCCGACGCGAGTCCCGAATCGGACATTGGGTGTTCGGGTGGACTGCGGCAACGGCCCCGCCAACATCCCTTTCGGGCGTCAACGAGGCCACCGGTGCCGGATTCGCACGCAAACCCTGGCTACTCGATCCACGTTAGGTGAAGAACCCGACCGGTCAGAAGTGAAAAAAGTCCTGTCAACAAGCGCCCAAAATCGGGTTTCGTACGCAGGAGATCCCGAACCACCTGCTCTGCTGTGCGCCTTTGTTAACCGCCGGCGGTTAATAA
>NZ_LVCT01000042.1:0-30168 GCF_001647205.1 Rhodococcus sp. EPR-134 | reverse complement strand
GCGTCGTGACACCGGCTTCGGCGAAGGCTGCGACGCGTTCCTTGACGTAGCTCTCGGGACCGATCAACGACACTGCGCGAACCAGTTCGTCCGGCACTGCTGCTGCGGCTTCGTCCTTCTTGCCCGCGAGGTAGAGATCCTGGATCTTCTCGGCGGCCTCTTCGTAGCCGTAGCGCACCGCGAGATCGTTGTAGAAGTTCTTGCCCTTGGCGCCCATGCCACCGATGTAGAGCGCAAGGCTCGGGCGTACCCAGTCGAGCATGTGGTCGACGTCGTCACCGATGGCCAGTGCCGGCGACGCGTACACCTGAAGCTCACCGAGGCTCGGATCGCGCTTGGCCTTGCCCTTGGCGATCGGCTCACCCCACACGCTTGCTGCCTTCTCCGGATGGAAGAAGATAGGTTCCCAGCCTTCGGCGATTTCCGCCGTCAGCTCGACGTTCTTGGGTCCGAGCGAAGCGATCAGGATCGGGATGCGCTCACGCACAGGATGATTGATCAGCTTGAGCGGCTTTCCGAGTCCGGTGCCCTTCTCGGCGGGGAGGGGAACCTGGTAGTACTTGCCCTGGTACTCGACCTTCTCGCGGCGCCATACCTGACGGCAGATCTCGACGACCTCACGTGTGCGCCCCAGCGGAGCGTCGTACTTGACGCCGTGGAACCCCTCGATCACCTGCGGTCCGGAAGCGCCCAGTCCCATCACGAAGCGACCGTTGGAGACGAAGTCCAGGCCCGCCGCCGTCATGGCGGTCAACGAAGGGGTACGGGTGCAGATCTGAAAGATTCCCGAAGCGAGTTCGATGGTCGACGTCTTGGCCGCCAGGTAACCGAGCTGGCTGACGGCGTCGAAGGAATACGCCTCCGGGACGAAGGCGATGTCGAGGCCCGCCTTCTCCAGGTCACCGACCTCTTCGACGGTTTCGGCGAACCCGCCGCTGTAGTTCAAACCCATACCGATACGCACGTTGTAACCCCAATCCTGACGATTGCTGCCGTGTGCGACGCGCACACGAGCAGTGGTACTCCCATCGAACACTTACTCACATCGAACACTACGGAACCTGAGTCCGCATTCATGTGACTACCCCGTTCATATTCGATGACCGAAATGAACGGGGTAGTGGGAGAGCTTGTCGAGGGTCAGGATTCTTCGGGGCGAACCACCATGACGGGGCACTTGGCCGAAGCGATCAGGGTGTTGCTGGTCGAGCCGAGCAACATGCCGCGGAATCCACCGCGACCACGGCTTCCGACTACGACGAGCTGCGCTTTTGCCGACCAGTCCAACAGCCGTCCGCGTGGGTTGTCGAGGTATACCTCGCGCCGGACCTTCACGTCCGGGTATTGCTCGGACCATCCGGCCAAGCTCTCGCTGAGTACCGCGTGCTCGTCCTCTTCGAGAGACTGCGGGGCAAGCGCAGCGGCCCTCGGGTCTTCGAATGCCGCACTGCCGAGGTCACTCCACACGTGCAACGCCACCAACTCGACTCCGCGGAACGACGCTTCCTCGAAAGCCGCACCGACGGCCTGGGCGCTCAACGCGCTGCCGTCGACGCCGACCACTACGGGTCCTTCCGAGGGCACCGCACCATCGCGGTCCCGAACGACGATGACCGGACACTTGCCGTGACTGGCCACACCGACCGCGGTATTGCCGAGGACTGCTGTCGCCGCCTTGCCTGACGCCGACGCTCCGACGACTACCCGCCTGGCTTGTGCCGAACTCTCGATCAGCCACTGAGTTGCGCTGCCGATGGCGATTTCGGTGTGAACTTCGAGTTTCGGATCGATCTCACGGGCGAACTGTTCCGCCTCCGCCAAGATCGCTTTTCCGGCCTCTTCGACCCATTCGTACACCCCACCCGCGTCGACGTACGGTCCGCCGAAACCGTAAGGCGCGAAGTCGAGGGCGTGGATGATGTCGAGTCGCAATTCGCGCTGGGCGGCGATTTTCGCGGCCTCGCGGAGCGCTGTGGACGCAGTGTCCGAACCCTCGACTCCGACAACAACACTGTTATGTTCGCGTGAACTCATGTGCCCACCTTCCTGAAGAAGTAACCGAGCCACTTTCACTCTAACCATCCCACTTGTCCGGCTTTTTTGGGGTCGCCCCCTCTTCATTTCGGGGACTTAGGTCCCCGAAACTGTTGACGGATAGGAGAATTAGCAGAGCAATCAGGACCAGGTGTGAACAGGATCTCCCGTCCGCATGTTCTCCACGTAACCGCGGAGCATTCCGGTGAGCGCAGTCGAGCGGTCCGCGCCCGAGGCCTCCGCGTGCGCCACGTGCTCGCGTTGCCAGGCGGCACCGGTCTGCCGATTCATGCACCGCCCTTCGATCACGCCGAGGTACCGATCGCGGGCCGCGGCGGACAATCCGAAGTCGGCCAAACCCTCGTCCGCCAACGGCAGCAGCCTTCGCAGGACCAACTCGTCGGCACCGACCCAACCGATCTCCGGCCAGTACAGGGTGGCGTCGAGTCCGTACTTGGCGCCGATGTGCAGGTTCTCTTCTGCCGCATGGAACGACATGTGCGACCACAGTGGCCGCTCCGCGTTCACCAATGCGCGAACGGTTCCGTAGTAGAAGGCCGCATTGGCCATGATGTCGACGACGGTCGGCCCGGCCGGCAGCACCCGATTCTCGATACGCAAGTGTGGCTTGCCATCCGAGCAGTCGTAGACAGGCCGATTCCAGCGATAGACCGTGCCGTTGTGCATCTGAAGCTCGCTCAACTCCGGAACCCCGCCCGCCGCGAGCACTTCCAGCGGATCGGTGTCCGAGACATCAGGGAGCAGCGCCGGGAAGTACCGTGAATTCTCCTCGAACAGGTCGAGAACCGAATGGATCCACCGCTCACCGAACCACACTCGCGGGCGCACACCTTGGTTCTTGAGCTCGAAAGTTCGGGTGTCCGTTGCCTGTTCGAAGATCGGAATGCGTGATTCGTGCCAAAGCGCCTTCCCTGCCAGGAAAGGAGAATTGGCCGCAAGCGCCACCTGTACTCCGGCCAGACACTGCGCGGCATTCCAGTGCGCTGCGAATTCTTCCGGCGCGACGCGCAGGTGCAACTGCATGGACGTACAAGCCGCCTCCGGCACCACCGAATTGGTGTCGGCCCGAAGGATTTCCACGTCGCCACCGGGTAGCGCGACACCTTCGACGTCGAGTTCGATGTCCTCTCCTCGCGCGGCAAAAATTTGCTCGTTGAGCAATTCGTAGCGCGGGTTGGCGGTGATCCACTCACGATCGAGATGCTCGAGCTGCAGGGTCGGCAGCATCCCGATCATCACCATCTCGGCGTCGTGCGCGTGGATTCGCGCGTCTGCGACGTCGAGGGACGCCCGCAGTTTCTTCTCCAATTCGAAAGTCGCATCACCGGTGAGTGGGCCGGGCTCGACGTTCATCTCGACGTTGAACTGTCCGAGCTCGGTTTGGAAAACCGCAGAGTCGTCGATGGATTCGAGCACTTCACGGTTGGACATCGCGGGCGTCATGTCGCCGGTCACGAGGTTGAACTCGATCTCCATGCCCAACAGCGGAGCGGGCTTGTCGACGGCGTCTCGGAAGTCACCACCGTCGAGCATCTGCTTCATGGCGTCGACGCACGAGCGCACCTTCTTACGAAAGAGCCTACGGTCGGCTCTGGTGAATTCTCGCGCCGTGACCTCTGCACCCATTGCGCATTCCCCCTTCGACGATCAACGTCACTGAAGGCTATCCGTCAGGTGTCACCGACAAACGAGAACTGCGGTGGCACCGGGAAGAATTTCCCGACGCCACCGCAGTTCTCCGAAAGTTTCTTCTACGAGTTGTCGACCCAGGTGACAGCTACGCCGCGAGCCTGCAGCCACGCTGCGGGATCGACCTTTGCGCCGTTCTCGGCAACCTCGAAGTGCAGGTGCGGGCCGGTGGACTGGCCACGGTTACCCACGGTGGCGATCTGCTGGCCGGCGTTGACGCGCTGGCCGACGTTGACCTGGTAGTCGTTGACGTGGCCGTACGTGGTGACCGTGCCGTCGTCGTGCTGGACGCGGACCCAGAGGCCGAAACCTGACGCCGGGCCGGCGTCGATGACCTGGCCGTCGGCTGCAGCCAGAATCGGCGTACCGATCGGAGCCGCGATGTCGAGGCCGCCGTGGTGTGCTCCCCAGCGCGAACCGAAGGTGGAGGTCAGCGTTCCGGACACCGGCTGCACGGTACGAGCTGAGGTGCCGGGGTTGATCCCAGCGAGGAACTGCTGTGCCTGCGTGTTGAGGTCGGCAGCAAAATCGGGAAGCTCGGGGATGTCGAGAGCCGGAAGTGCCGCCAATTCAGCCGGAACGACAACGCCCTCGGGGAGCAGACCCTGCGGGATTTCGATTCCGGCGATGGTCTGTGTTGCCGGCGCCGCAGCAGCGGTTCCTGCGCCCATCTGGCCTGCACCGACGAGGAGCGCACCGGTAGCCGCAGCTACGACACCTGCCTTGACACCGGCACCAGGGCCAGCCGACGGGGTGCGGTGGCGGCCGCTTGCTGCCTCGGGATCGATCTCGAAGACAACATCGTCATTGCCCGTGCGGTGGTGGTTTCCCACAGTGTGTACTCCGTCAGTCGTCGGCGTGCAGCGTCCTTCTGATGAAGCCCGCTCCTCTGTCTGCCGAAGAATGTAACAGTTTGATCAAGGCGGCCGCCACCGTTACCCGATCTTGACCAAAACTATTTCTCGCCGTTCTGTCGGCTGGCGTCCAGTTCTGACTTGAATGCGTCGTATCGTGCCCGGTGAGCGGGTCGACGCCGGATGATCGCCCACGCGATGCCCAGAACCACGAACCAGATCGGCGTGACGAGAAGTGCCTGCAGGGTGTCGTCCTTGGTTGTCAGTGCCCAGAGAATGAAGACGAAGAACGCGAGCACGACCCAGCACATCACGATGCCGCCGGGCATCTTGAACTTCGACGCCTCGTGCAGGTGCGGACGACGCTTCCGGTACACCATGTAGCTCGCCAGGATGATCGTCCACACGAACATGAACAGCAGCGCCGAAATGGTCGTGACGACGGTGAAGGCCTCGATCACGGAATCGCCCGAGAACAGCAGGATCAACGACGCCAGCAGGAAGATGCACGAGAACATCAGGGCGTTCGCGGGGACCTTGCGTGAGTTCAGCTTGCCGAGGGCCCTCGGTGCGTCGCCTTCCTGCGCAAGGCCGAACACCATGCGCGAGGTGGAGTAGATACCCGAGTTGGCCGAAGATGCAGCGGAGGTCAGCACGACGAAGTTGATGACAGAAGCAGCGATGCCGAGGCCGGCGAGTGTGAACATGGCGACGAACGGACTCTTGTCTGCGCTGATTTCACGCCACGGAGTCACCGCGATGATCACGGTCAGTGCAACGACGTAGAACAGCAGGACACGAATGGGGATGGAGTTGATGGCCTTCGGCAGGTTCTTCTCCGGGTCCTTCGCCTCGGCTGCCGTCGTACCGACGAGCTCGATACCCACGAAGGCGAACACGGCGATCTGGAAGCCGGCGACGAAGCCCATGAATCCGGTCGGGAACATCCCGCCGTCGTTCCAGAGGTTGTCGATACCGGAGGTGGCACCGTTCGGCGCCGTGAACCCGGAGACGACCATGACGATGCCGACGACGATCAGGCTGACGATGGCGATGATCTTGATCAGCGCGAACCAGAACTCGGTTTCACCGAAGGCGCGAACGGTCGGGAGATTGAGGAGCAACAGCGCCGCGATCGTCAGCAAAGCAGGAATCCACGCCGCGAGCCCTGGCCACCAGTACTTGAAGTACCCGGAAATCGCGATGACGTCCGCGATGCCGGTGACGATCCAGCAGAACCAGTAGGTCCAGCCGGTGAAGAATCCCGCCCAGGGGCCCAGCAGATCCGCGGCGAAGTCGGAGAACGACTTGTACGCCATGTTCGAGAGCAGCAGCTCCCCCATCGCCCGCATGACGAAGAAGAGCATGAATCCGATGATCATGTACACGAAGATCACGGAGGGCCCGGCGAGCGAGATCGTCTTGCCCGATCCCATGAACAGTCCGGTGCCGATGGCACCACCGATGGCGATCAGCTGGATATGCCGGTTGGACAGCTGACGTGAGAGGTGGGGGTCTTCGCCGGACGGCTTCGTCAGGTCTGGTGTATTCGCGTGGTCGGACACGGAGGATCCCCCTCGTCATACGGTTCATCCGGGGCATCGAAATCGTGCCCGTCGGGGGAACCTCGGAAAATGTGCTCTCTCAAAGTACGCGTGCACTGGCTCACATCACGCATCGGAAAGCGGACGCCGATAACCTGTCGAGGTGAACACTGACAGCACGGCCCATCAAGACGGACATATCGCCGCGACGCTGTTCGATTTCTCCGGAACCCTCTTCCGTTTGGAGGAGAGCGACGATTGGACCGAGCACCTCGTCGATCATCAAGGCGATCCGCTCGACGTGCACGCTCAAGCCGAGCTGATGCGTCGGATGACCGCGCCGGTGGGCAGAACCGTGGAGATGGACGAAGCGGGGATCTACGCGTGGGAGAACCGCGACCGGGATCCGAAGTTGCATCGTCAGTCTTACCTCGACGTGTTGAGTAAGTCCGGGGTGCCCGATCCGGTTCGGGCCGAAGCTTTCTACGCCCTGCTGGTCGATCCGGATCAGTGGTCGCCTTACCCGGATACCGGCGAGGTCCTGAAGTCACTGTCGGAGAAGGGCATACGCACTGCCGTCTTGAGCAACATCGCCTTCGACATCCGTCCGGCGTTCGCCGACCGCGGCTGGGACGTCTGGGTCGACGAGTTCGTTCTCTCGTTCGAGGTGGGTGCAGTCAAGCCCGAACCGGCGATCTTCGAGTACGCCCTTGCGCAACTCGATGTGGATGCGGCGCAGACTCTGATGGTCGGTGACAGCGACATCGCCGACGGCGCTGCCCGTGACATCGGTTGCCAGTTCGCACTCGTCGATCCCCTGCCGACGACCGAACGCCCGCACGCGCTACTCGACGCAGTGCGGAAATTCGGCCTTCTGTAAGGAGCGCTCAGACACCTTCGGTGAGTTCGCGCAACGACGCGTAGCGCTCGCGCACGTGGGGAGCTGGTTCGGCGTCGAATCGTCGCTGTTCCGGTTTCGGCCACACCGGCGGCTGCGTGTCCCCGGACAGTGCCCATGCTGCTTGCCTGCATGCCCCTTCGGCGACGTACTCACCCGGAGCAGGAATCACGACCGGCACTCCGAGAATTGCCGGCGCGATCTCACAGAGAGCGCGCGACTTCGCTCCGCCTCCCACGAGGAGAACTCGCTTCACCTCGACGCCTTGACGAACCAGGTCGTCGACGCCGTCGGCCAAGCCGCACAGGAGCCCTTCGATTGCGGCTCGTGCAAAGTGCGCAGGCGTCGAGTTCTGCAGCCGGAATCCGTGCATGGCCCCCGTGGCGTCAGGGCGGTTGGGCGTCCGTTCACCCTCGAAGTACGGAATCATGACCAGCCCGTCGTTTCCGAGGGGCGCCGTCGACGCCAACCGCGACAGTTCGGCGTGATCGACACCGAGAATGGACGCCGTCGCATCAAGAATGCGCGCGCCGTTGAGAGTGCACACCAGCGGCAAGTGCAGGCCGGTTGCGTCCGCGAATCCTGCCACGTTCCCGCCGGGATCATGCGTGGGGGTGGCCGATACAGCCGAGACGACGCCGGATGTTCCGATCGAGATGATCACGTCACCGGGAACTGCCCCCAAACCCAGTGCGGCTGCGGCATTGTCACCGGTGCCAGGCCCGACAATACCTCCGGAACGTGTACTTCCGATCATTTCGTTCGGCGATGCAACTCGGGGAACATGCGGGGTTCGACCGCGAAATGCCAACGCCAGCAAATCTTTACGATATTCGCGCGTCGAGGCAGCATAATAGCCGGTTCCACTGGCGTCGCCCGCGTCGGTAACAAGCTCCTCGATTGAGCCGGACCCACCCAACTTCCAGGACAACCAGTCATGCGGAAGACACACCGCGGCAGTGCGATCGGCGTTGCCGGGTTCGTGATCTGCGAGCCATCGAAGCTTGCTTGCCGTGACCGCGGCAACCGGAACTACACCAACTGCGTCGGCCCACGCCTTGGGTCCGCCGAGCTCTTCGACCAGATCGGTCGCAGCCTTCGCCGAGCGAGTGTCGTTCCACAGCAACGCCGGTCTGACGACCTCGCCGCCACTGTCCAGACACACCATGCCGTGCTGTTGAGCTCCGACCGATACGGCTGCGACGTCGCCGAGCCCACCCGCTGCGGCGATTGCACTGTCCATCGCCTCGAGCCAGCATGCCGGATCTATCTCGGTACCGACGGGATGCGCCGCCCGCCCTTCTCGTACCAGCTCTCCCGAATCGGCATCACGGACAATGACTTTGCACGACTGGGTAGACGAATCGATACCGGCTACGAGGGCCACACTGGCGTCCTTTCCGAAGGACCGTCAGCTCGCGTTGGCGACCGCGGGCATCCGGTTGCTGCGCTTACGCAGCGATCGCACATATTCTGCGCGCTCGGTCTCCGTCATTCCACCCCAGATGCCGTACGGCTCGTGGACGGAGAGTGCGTGTTCGCGGCACTGCTGGAGTACAGGGCACGTCGCGCAGACCTTCTTGGCGTTGCGTTCACGGTTCTCGCGGGCGTGTCCACGCTCGCCGTCCGGATGGAAGTACACCGCGGAATCGTGCCCGCGGCACGCTCCCTGCAGCTGCCAGTCCCACACTTCGGCGGTCGGGTACGGCATCGGAAGGTGCTTGTGCATGATGGCGACCTCAATTCCTTACTCGGGTGACACGGATTCGGGTGACTCTGGGCTGACGCCGGGTCGGACTTATCGACGCCTGACCGATTGGCCGAGTCGATGTGCACAGACCGTTGCGAGTTCGCCGGTGACCGGCGGAGTCAGCGCTACGACGCCGTCGTCGAGAATTGCCTGCAGCCTGCGGAAATACTCGTCCGGGGCGAGGCCGAAGGTTACAAAGATCTCTTCGTCAGGTCCACCGTCGAACTGCTGCCACTTACGTGCGAACTCGACGATCTCTTGTGTATCGGTGCGGCTCATCAGGTTCTCCCCTGTTTGTGCGCCCTGCTTCACAGAAACTGCGACTCGTCTCCTCGGACGCCCGTGGCAGTGAGTCAAGACACAGACTATGCCTACTTCTGCTTTTTCACAAGACCTACTTACGTCTTTTTGTGGACAAAGTATGCGAACTTTCGCACGCTGAAGTTACCGACGAGGAATGCTTGAATAGGACAATGACCCGACCGTCCACGACTCCGGCTACCGCGGGAGAGGTATTCACGCTGATACGCAGCGGTTCCGCGACCACGCGCAGCGAGATCGGGAAGCTCACCGGCCTGTCCAGGACGGCGGTATCGGCCAGGGTTGCAGCACTTCAATCGCTTGGTTTGATCGCCGATGACGACGAGGGCCCGTCGACGGGCGGCCGGCCGCCGTCCACTCTCACCTTCGCGAACTCGTCCGGCGTGGTTCTCGTCGTGGCAATCGGTCGATCGCGGGCACAACTTGCCGTCACCGACCTGGCGGGCACGATCCTCGCGGCAGAAGACATCGACAAGTCGGTCGGGGTCGGCCCCGACGAACTGATGCCCGAAATTGCCGAGCATCTTTCGTCACTACTGGCCCAGGTCCACCGCGCGTCTACCGAGGTCATCGGAATCGGACTGAGCATTCCCGGAACGGTCGACGTCGCCGCGGGAGCAAGCCTCGACTCTCCGATGATGGCGGGGTGGGACGGAGTCGCGCTTGCCCCCTATCTGGCATCGGTGACCACGGCTCCGCTGTTCGCGGACAACGATGCCAACGTGATGGCTCTGGCCGAATTGAGCGAGCGACGCGAGAGTGCGCCCAACCTCCTGATGATCAAGGCGTCAACCGGCCTCGGCGCAGGAATCGTCATGGGCGGAGTCCTCCAACGCGGTTCACTCGGAGCGTCCGGCGAGATCGGGCATACCAAAACCGCTGCAGCGCGGGGCATGAAGTGTCGCTGCGGCGACGTCGGCTGCGTCGAAACTGTCGCCAGCGGTTGGGCTCTCGTGCACGCCCTCCGAGATCAGGGCCGAAGCGTCGGTCACGTGCGTGATGTCGTCCGCCTCGCCCTGGACGGCGACAGCGAAGCCCGCCGGCTCATCAGAAGCAGCGGCCGACTGATCGGCGACGTCATTTCCGGCGCGGTCAATCTCCTCAATCCCGAGGTCCTGATCATCGGCGGCGACATGGCCGAGGCGGACGAACTCTTCCTCGCCGGGCTTCGGGAGTCCGTCTACGGCAACGCAACGGCGCTTGCCACCCGAAAGCTTCAGATCGCTTCGGTCAGCCACGGCGCCCAATCCGGCATCCTCGGTTGTGCGGTTCTCGTCCTCGACCATCTGCTCAGCGCCAGGGAAATCGATCTGCGGATCGCGGCGTCACTCCACACGTGAGTCGCTGACTTCTCGCACGCTCCGCATCAAACAATCAGACTTTTCCGGCATCGCTTGTGTTGACGCTCACACTTCTGCATAATTCATTACCTACCGATCATTCGGTTGCCGATATCGACGATGAGATCGCGCAGGAACGCTCCGAGTCAGCCAAAAGCATGCACCGAGCACACCGGCAACGTCGCAGATCGAACAGCGTTTCTCCCCTGTTCCGACTTCGCAGTTTCACCGTGTCGGTGAACCACGTGACTGGCAGAAAGTAGCTCGATGACCACAACCAGAACTGGCACCAAGCCCGCCGCGAAGGAATACGACCGCGCCGCGATGGCGTCGATGGTCGGCACCACCGTCGAGTGGTACGACTTCTTCATCTACGCCCAAGCCGCAGCCCTGATCTTTGCCGACCTGTTCTTCAAGCCGATGGGCTCGGCCGGCCAGATCGTCTCCTACGTCACGGTCGGCATCAGCTTTGTCTTCCGTCCTCTCGGTGCCATCGTGGCCGGCTATCTCGGCGACAGGCTCGGCCGCAAACGTGTCCTGGTCGCGACGTTGGCGATGATGGGTGCCGCGACGGTTCTCATCGGCGTGCTGCCGACGTATGCCTCGATCGGAATCTGGGCACCGATCCTGTTGATCCTGCTTCGCGTCGTCCAAGGATTCTCGACGGGCGGCGAATGGGGCGGGGCCGCTCTTCTTGCCGTCGAACACGCACCCACCAAGCGTCGAGGGTTCTTCGGAGCGTTCGTACAGATGGGAGTACCGCTCGGAATGTTGCTCGCCACCGGCGTTTTGGCACTGTGCACATTCACCCTCACGGACGAACAGTTCACCACCTGGGGATGGCGAGTGCCGTTCCTGCTCAGCGTAGTGTTGATCGGCGTCGGCTTCTACATTCGAAGCAAGGTCAGCGAGTCACCCGTATTCGCCGAACTCAAGGAACGCCGCACCGAGAGCAACACGCCTATCCGAACTCTGTTCAAGAAACACCCGAAGCAGGTCGTACTCGCGGCGCTGTCCTTCATCGGCACAAACGGCAACGGCTACATGGTGATCGGCGGATTCATCGTCGCGTACGCAACCAAGACCTATGGCCTGGGTAAGACCGAACTACTGATTGCCACGCTCGCAAGTGCCGTCACGTGGGGCGTTTTCACCATGATCGGCGCCTACTGGTCGGATCGACGCGGCCGCACCACGGTGATGAACGTGGGCAACCTCGCAATGGTCCTCTTCGCGGTGCCGTTCTTCCTCCTCATCGACACCGGGGATCTCGGCTGGATCTACGTGGCGATGATCCTGTTCTCGGTCGGACTCGGGCTGTCGTACGGACCTCAACCCGCGTTGTTCGCCGAACTGTTCCCGGCTTCGATCCGTTACAGCGGTGCGTCGATCTCCTACGCGGTAGGCACCATCTTCGGCGGCGCCTTTGCTCCCACCGTCGCACAGTGGCTCCTCGGCAAGACCGGTGGCACCCTTGCCATCTCGATCTACCTCGCCCTGCTGGCCGCGGTCTCGTTCGTCGCCACGATGCTCATCAAGGATCGATCAGGACGAGACCTGATGGTGTGATCGACCTGAATGTGGACGCCCAACGGCGTCGCGATGCCGGAGTTTGTCAGCCGAACTTTCGAATGGCGAACTCCGGCAACTTCTTCGCGGCATTGGCGGTGCGTACGATCTTGTGGTTCTTGCCTCGCATCAGCGCCAGTTGGATCCGCGATTCGATCCAGAACGCGCCGCGAGGCGAGCGGTTCCAGGTCTTGTGCAGCAACGTCTTCGTCGCTGCGACGGCGTCCGGCGAGCGAACCGCGATCTGTGACAGCAGTTCCTGTGCCGGCTTGATCGGATTGTCGCTGACTCCGCTCACGAACCCCCACTCGAGAGCCTGATTTCCGTCGAACAGTTCAGCAGTCATGGCGAGGCGTTTCACGACGTCCATTGCCGCGAGTTCGCGCATCGTGACCGTTCCGGTCATGTCGGGGATCAATCCCCACTTCGCCTCCATCACCGAGAACGTGCAATCGGGGGTGGTGAATCGAAAGTCTGCGGCGAGCGCCAATTGCAGTCCCCCACCGAAGCAGTGCCCGTGAACGACCGCGATGACCGGCACGGGCAATTCGCGCCACACCCAGCACGCGCGTTGGAAGAGGTTGGTCTTCTGACCGGGAAACTTCGCGAAGGCCTTTGCCATCCGCCTCGGCTGCTTGCCCGCAGAAGCGAAGTCCAACCCGGCAGAGAATGCGTCACCCGCGCCTTGCAGAACCACGCCCCGAATCGAACGATCGGTTTCGATCGTTCGAGCGGCATTCACCAGCGCGTCGAGCATGTCCAGATCGAGACCGTTGAGTTTCTCCGGTCGGTTCAGCGTCACGTACGCCACCGACTGCACTACCTCGACACGAACGCGATCACTCACGGCAACTCCTCCGATTCGACATACCCCCGACGAACTTACCTGAGAGTAAGTTCCCCGGGGATTCGTCATGCCATCTCGGCAAGAAGTTCCATGGTCTCTTGCCCGGCCGGGTCCGAATCAGTGGATGACGGTACGGCCACGACGGTGTCCACACCCGCCGCTCGGTACGCCTCGAGTTGCGCGCGAGCATCGGCCGGAGTCCCGACGATTCCCACCGTTGCCACCATCGCGTCCGAGACCTGGCTCAAGAGCTCGCGCGGCGCGGCCCCGGCCCTGGCTGCCTCGATCACGTCCGCGAAGCCTGCGCGGACGAACATGTCCGAGTATCCGGGGGCAGCGAGATACGGCACGAGTCCACGTCTGAGTTGATCGATCGACATCTCAGTTGGGCCTTCGGTTGCCACGGCCGCCGGCGCCCACACCGACACCTGGGGCATCACCGTTTCCGTCTCAGCCGCGATCTCCTTGCACCGTGTGATCAGACGACCGGCCTGCTCCGCACTCACCAGATTGAGCACCAGTTCGTCACCCAACTCCACGGCGGCCCGAAGAGCCTTGTCTCCGAATGCCGCAACGATCAGCCGCCCACCTGGCGGCTGAAGTCGCAGCCGATATCCGCTGGTCCGCATCACCGTTCCGGCGACTTCGCCCCGCTCACCGTTCATCAGCGCTCGCACACCGCGGGAGGACTCCGCAAGTGCACGTGCCGCCCCGGATCTGCTTCGCCCATGCCATTTCTCGACCACGACAGTGCTGGAAGTACCCAACGCGATCGATACGTCACGCCCGGTCAGGTCGGATACCGACGCCGCCCCGATCGCGATCATCGCCGGATCACGAACCGTCACCGCGAGCGGGCCGACCACTAGTTCGGAGTGCTCGAATCCGGTGCCGACTGACGTCGCCAGAGCAAAGGCGTCGTACGTCGCCATCTCCCCCACCCACACTCGGCCGAACCCGAGTCTGTCGGCGAGGCGTGCAGTAGCGGTCACCTCCTGCGGCGGACGGTCCTGCCACAACCCCAGGGAGATGTCGATGGTCGGCAGTCGGCTATTCGAAATCCCGCTATTCGAAATCGGAGACAAGACCCATTCCCTCCAACAGTGTCGGACGGTCGTAGTACTCGAGCCACTCGGTGATCCGTCCGTCTGCCATGCTGAGGATTCCGACAACAGGAACGACGCCATGGGTACCGTCGAAGTGGAAGTCGTCCACTCGCTGCACAAATACCCTTCCGTCGATCACGCCGAGAGACTCGATCTTCAGTGTGATCCGTTCACACTTGCTTGCCAGTAACGCAATTCGGCCCGCAACGGCCTCCTTGCCGACAAGAGGTTCCTGCATGACGCTGTGGAGCACACCGTCCTCGGCGAACAAGTCGACGACGCGTGTCCAGTCCATGACGTCCCACGCCTGGAACATCTCACGCGCCAACGCAAGCTTGTCACTGTCGTTCATCACACTCATGCCACACTCTTCTGTCGAAGCTCACGCTTGAGGATCTTTCCGGTCGAATTGCGCGGCAGTTCTTTCCGAATCTCCAGCCGCTCGGGAAGTTTGTACGACGCGATGCGCTTGTCCTTCAGGAACGCAACCAGAGCATCGAGTTCGAGTTCCGTCTCGGGTCGAAGTGTCACCACTGCTGCGACGCGCTCACCGAGTACTTCGTCGGGGTCGCCGATGACGGCCACATCCGCAACGGCCGGATGCTCGGCGATCAATCCCTCCAGTTCGGCTGGGGCGATGTTCATTCCACCGCGGATCACCAGGTCCTTGCCTCGATCCAGGTAGCGTAGGAATTGTCCGTGATCACCGGCAATCTCGAAGATGTCTCCGGTGCAGAGGAATCCGCGCTCGTCGAACGGAGACGGCCGATCGCCGAGATAGCCGGCAAAGACCGTCGGTCCGCTGATTCGCAACTCACCCGGGTGCCCGACTTCGGTGATGTCCTCGCCGGTGACCACGTCGACCAAGCGCACGTCCATCCAGTCGGAGATTCTGGTGCTCCAGCGAAAGTTCTCGACACCGAAGCGGGGGAAGTACCGTGCGCGGTCGTCCGGATCCGGCATGTCCGCAGGCGAGGAGAGCAGACTGATGCCTTCGTTGGATCCGAAGAAGTTGATGACTCCGATTCCGTATCGCTCCTGCCATCCCCGGACCATCGGAGGTTGCAGTGGCACCGAACCCGAACCGATCCGAGTCAAGCTCGACAGGTCGACCGCCGCGAGCATCGACTCGTCGGCGAGCAGCATCCACAACAGCGCAGGCGGCGCTACCGTGTACGTCACGCGCTCGGCCTCGATCTGCCCGAGGAATACTCGAAGATCGAACGGGTGGTGCTGTACCAGTACACATCCCGTGCGGATCCACGGCAGGAACATTCCGTTGATTCCGGCCATGTTGACCATCGGGAACGGGTTCAACAAGACGTCGCCGACGACGATGTCGGGAGCGTCGATCGTGGCCCAGCAGATGGCCAGCCACTCGTAGTGCGAACGTGGGACCCCCTTCGGTTCGCTTTCGGTCCCGGAGGTCCAACAGATCGTCATCGCATCGTTGGGGTCGTTGGGATCTTCGGTGATTCGTACATCCAATTCACTGCGCTGTGTTTCGGTGGCCGCCCGAGGACTCAGCCCCACGACGCCGGTAGGAAGCTCAGCCGGAAGCTCTGATTCGGGAGCGTAGGCGAACACCGATCTCAGAGAAGGAATCCGGGATCTGATTGCAGCGATCTCCGTAGCAGGGAGTCTGTCACCAAAACTGGGTACGGTGACAAATGCTGCAAACGCCGCCTGGTTTGCCATTCCTTCCACTTCACGTTCGCGGTACTGCATGGGCAACGGCGAGACCACGATCCCCAGAGACCACGCTGCAAGGTAGACCTCGACCAATTCGACGGTATTGGGCATCTGCACGCCCAGAACATCTCCCCGGCCCAAACCCACCTCGGAGAAGCCGGCAGCGAGCGCGATGACTTCGCTCTCCAGTTGGTTCCAACTGAGGCGTCGCGGATCTCCGCCGGACAACTCGCTCCGGTTCGCCGGATCAACCACGGCAAGTTCGTCACCGCGTACCCGCACCTGCGCCCGGAACACCTGATCGATCGTCTCGTCGGACCACCACCCTTTCGAGGTGTATTCGTCCACCTTGACGCGAGGATGCAATCCCCTGTGTGCCTTGTTCATTCGCGTACTCGTTTCAGTTCTCGTAACGGCCGGAAATGTCGATCACGTCGCCTTGCTTCTCGAACGCCTGGGTAGCGGCGTTCCACTCGAACGGCTGGAATGCCAGGATTCCCAATGCATGGTCCGCGGTCATCGTGAATTTGATTCCGTCGATGAACATCGGCGGGTGGTAGTCCTGCGTTCGTGCGGCACTCATGATGCTGGCGCGTGAGAGTCCGTCGGATGACTCAGAGGCCCGAGTGAAGTTGTCCACCAACAGGTCACCGATGGCCCAGCCATTCACGGTGTAGCTGTTGGTCGGGGAATCGGCACCGTGAGCAGCCGCACCGGCCAGGTAGTCACGTACCGCCGCGTCGTCCTTGTAGAGGGCGTTGTTGGGATCCTTGAGCCACACCATCACCTGCTGCCCGTCGGCAGCATCACCGGCGGGCGCATACAGCGTCGCACCGTCGACGCAGTTCGACGGTTGAATCACGGTGTCGGGCTTCCATCCGACACGTCCGATCGCCTGGGTGATCGCGAGGCAATCGGTGGTGACACCGGCCACCACCAATACCTCGGCGCCACTGGCTTTGAGGGTCGATGCCGCCGTCTTGGGGTCGGTCAGCGCCTCTTCGGCTGCGATCTCGAAGTTCGTTCCTTCGATCGCGGACTTGAAGCCGTTGGCGATCCCTTGTCCGGACTCGGTCTGGTTCGTGGCCAAGGCAACCTTGGCGCCGCTCGGATACTTCTTCTTCAGGCTTTCGACCACTACCTCCATCTCGACGCCCGGATCCGGTAGATACTCCGTGGTCCACGGAAAGTCTTCGATCACCCGGAACTCGGGCATGCCTGCCTGCGCGAAGAGCAGTGGAACACAGGCAGTGGTCTGGTCGTCCGCGATGGCGTTCAACTGGCCTGCTCCGAACGTGCCCAGAACGTCGACCTTGTCCTTCTGAATGAACTCTCCGACATTGGCTTTGGCGCGCTCCGGGGAGAAGGCATCGTCCTTGACCACGACGTCGAGCTTGACGCCGCCGACGCCGCCGGCCGCGTTCTCGACCTCGAACCGTGCTCGCATTCCTTCGATCACGTTGCCGACCGCGTCGGCGAGCGGGCCGGACGTCGGCCCACTCCACCCCACCGTGAGTTTGTCGGTGATCGGCGCCGCGGCACCACTGGGATCGCTGCAGTCGTCGACCGATACTGCTCCGGCCGAGGTCGACGTGTTGCTCTCTGCGTCGGAGTTACCTCCGCAGGCCGAAAGGAGTAGTGCCGCAGCGGCGATGACTGCGGGAATCGTGGTCTGCCTTTTCATATCGTCCAGTTCCTTGCTGTGAGTTGAGAGAAACGAGAGTGGGCGAGGGAGACGGCGCTCAGGTGCGGGGTTCACCTTCGCGATACTTGGGATGATCTGCGGGAACCACCAGGACAAACCGTCGGAGAACGCTGTTGATCCGGCCGACGATTCCGTCCGGCATCAAGAACACGATCGCGATCAGCACCGCGCCGAACACCACTCCCGACACGGGGCCGTCGGTGACGCTTCCGGTGTAGTACGGCAGGAACACCACTGCCGTAGCCCCGACGATCGGGCCGAATTGCGTTGCGATTCCGCCCAACACCAGTCCGGTGATGAACTCGATCGACTTCATCAACGAAAAGGACTCGGGTGAGAGCGCGCCGATGTACATCGTGAACAGCGAACCTGCCAGACCGGTGATCGCGCCGGAAAGTCCGAAAGCGAGAATCTTGACCCGCGCGACGTTGATGCCGTTTGCACTCGCCGCAATCTCGTTGTCGCGCACCGCAACCATTGCCAGACCGAATCGACTCTTGACGAGATTGCGGATCAGGAGCATGACCACTGCCAGCGTCACTAACGAAACCCAGAAGATCCAGAGATAGGTGTCCGCGCGGGTCAAACCCGTCCATTTCGGCGGGACCAGAAGATTCGCACGAACGACCATGCCGGCCGCGCCACCGGTGAGATCCCCGGTCTTGCGGATCACTTCGGGAAACGCCACAGCGACGGCGAGGGTAACGAGGGCCAGATACAGCCCTTTGATCCGCAAGGAGGGAAGCCCGACGAGAAGTCCTAGTACGAAACACAATACGACTGCCATCGGGATTGTGGTCAACGGCGAGTATCCGCGATCGACGATCAGAACGCCGGTCGTGTACGCGCCGAGGCCGAAGAAGGCAGAATGGCCGATCGACAGAAGTCCGGTGTACCCGCTGACGATATTCAGTCCGGCGATGGCAATCGCGATGATGAAGACACTCGTGAACTGCCCTACGCGAAACGGCGCGCTCTGCGACACGAGGAGCAGGGCACAGACGGCAGCCACCAGCAGAACCAGTTGGAGTATCCGGTACGACGTCGATCCGGCAACCACCACGCGCGGCTGCCTGACTGCCTTTTCGGCGACCGCGGGTTCATTTCTCTCGGCAAGCGTCGTCATACCCGCTCCAGTTTCTTGGTACCGAACAGTCCATTGGGTCTGACGAAGAGGATCACCACGATGATCAGTAGCGCGGATGTCTGCTGCAGCGAACCGCCGATGACCGAAATGTAGCCGCTGAGCATCGATTCCAGAACACCGATCGTCAACCCACCCACAACTGCGCCGACAAGACTGTCCAGACCGCCGAACAGCGCTGCCGCAGATGCTGCGATGAAGATCGGGAACATGGTCGTGAGGCCGAGTTGTTGCGGCGAGAGCGGAGTGACCAGGACACCGGCCAGTGCGCCGATCGCTGCCGCAACACCCCAGCCGATTGCGAGTATCCGGCTGGTCGGAACTCCGGCGAGAGTGGCAGATTCGGCATTGTCCGCGACGGCACGCATGTGCAGACCGACTCTCGTCTTGCGAAAGAGCAAGGACATCAACACAAGTAGGACAACGAGCGCAACCAGTACGCCCAGTGCGTCGCCGTACACGCGCGCGCCGCCCACTGAGATGTAGTCGGTGGGACCGTTGGGAAACGGGCTCGGCATGATCTTCGTTTCGCTCCCCCACAGCATTCCGGCCAACGAGTTGAGCCCGGTGAACAATCCCAGTGCCACTATCAGCACTGCCATGTCACTTCTACGTTGAACCGGCCGGATGAGCAGACGCTCCATCAACGCCCCGAGCAGGAAGCCGAGAGCGAGAGCCGATCCGATCGCGGCCCAGATCGGCCAGGACATCGTTGTGAGCCACCACGCCACGAAGGTTGTGAACAGGGCCAACTCGCCCTGAGCGAAGTTGATCGTGCCGGTGGCACGGAACACCACCACGAGTGCCAGCGCGAGAATTGCGTAGATCGAGCCGTTGGTCAATCCGGAGATGAGTCGTTCGAGGAAGAGTGTCACCGTTTACTCCTGGTACCCGAGATAGGCGCTGCGCACGACGTCGTCCGAACGAAATTCCTCGGGCGTGCCGGCAGCGACGATGGTGCCTACGTCGAGCAGGAAGACCTTCGACGCGAGTTTCATCGCGAGATCGGCATTCTGTTCCACGATCAGCAGTGCAGTTCCGTCGCTCCGGTTGATCGCACCGAGCGTGTCGAACAATTCGGCGATGACGATGGGCGCCAGACCCAGGCTCGGTTCGTCGCACAAAAGCAGGGTGGGACGGCTCATCAATGCCCGCGCGACCGCGAGCATCTGCTGTTCACCGCCTGACAGCGAACCTGCCAACTGTGTGGACCTCCTCGCGAGCACCGGAAATGTCTCACACCACCGCTCGATGTCGGCCTCGATCTCCGCCTTGTCGTTGCGAAGCGCAGCGCCGACGAGCAGGTTGTCACGTACCGACAGTTGACCGAGAGTTCCACGGCCCTGTGGGACAAGGCTGACGCCGGCGGCCACGGCGCGTTCAGGTTTGGATCCGAGCGGCGAACCGTTGAAGGTGATCGTTCCCTGGTGCGGAATCAATCCGGCAAGCGCACGCATCATGGTGGTCTTGCCGGCACCGTTCGCGCCGAGAACGACAGCGACCCCGCCGGGTTCCACGTCGAGCGAAACCCCGTGCAGTACATTGCCTCGCCCGTAACCGGCATGCAGATCATCGACGCTCAGCAGGCTCATGCCGCTCGCCCCAGATAAGCATTGATCACGGCGTCGTTCTGCTGGATCTCCGCCGGAGTACCTTCAGCGATCTTGTGGCCGAAGTTCAGTGCGACAACGTGATCGGAGATACCCAGCACCAATCCCATGTGGTGTTCGACCAGAAGCGCTCCGAAGCCGAAGTCGTCGCGGAGCGAGACGATCAGTTCTCCCAGCTCCTTGACTTCGCTGTGTGTGAGCCCGCCGGCGGGCTCGTCGAGCAGAAGCAGCGAAGGCTCGGACATCAATGCTCGTGCCAGTTCGACGCGCTTGAGTGTTCCGAACGGAAGGCCTGCTGCCGGCGCGTTCGCGACGTCGACGAGTTCGAGGCGTTCGAGCAGGTACCAGGCCTTCTCTCGCAGTTCTCGGACTCGGGCGCGCGCTGGAGGCCAGCCGAGAACCCCGCTCGCCAGTCCGAAGCGGCCCCGAGACGATCCGCCGACCATGGTGTTGTCGAAGACGCTCATGCCGCTGAACAGTGCGAGATTCTGGAAGGTCCGAGCGATCCCTGCAGATGCCAATGCATAGGGCCGCAATCCCAAGAGGTCGGTTCCTTGCCAGGTGATGACACCGCGACTCGGTTCGTAAATCCTTGTGATGCAGTTGAACAGCGTGGTCTTACCAGCGCCGTTCGGCCCGATGAGTCCGCAGATCTGGCCGGCGTGGACGTCGAAGCCGACGTCGTCGAGAGCCGTGACTCCGCCGAATTCGATCGATACATCGGAGAGCGTGAGTACGACCGGGTCATTCGCGGGTTGTGCGGGTGGTGTGTTTCCAAGCATTGGTTTCACCTCCTCGTGACACTTCAATTAACAGTGTGATAGAGATTACTACAGTAAACAGAGGCACTCCGTCAACGTGCGGCCCCCGACCCGGAGCCGAGAAGGGACATCATCGTGAGGTCCAACAACATTCACGCAGTCGACAGCGGCGGGGGCCCAGACGTCAGGGACTACAGCCGGGTCGACGCTCTCGTCGCCAAGCAGGAAATCTACGAGGTTCTGGCTCGTTTCCTCCGAGCCGCCGATCGCGGCGACGTCGAGGACGCCAGGCGGTGTTATCTACCCGGCGCAACCGAAGACCACGGGGGTGTCTTCACCGGCACCGCCGACGACTACATCGACCACATCGCCGGGGCCATCACCCACCCACGGTCACTGACCACCCACGCAATGACCAACGTCTTGGTCGAACTCGACGGGGACACCGCACACGTCGAGTCCTACGTGCTTGCCTTCGCGCGAATCAAGCACTCGGACGGCATAGCCGACACACTCACCTCGGCGCGCCTGATCGACCGCTTCGGCTACGAGGACGGCAGGTGGGGAATCCGCCACCGCGCACTGCGGTGGGACTGGAACCACGACATGGCCACAGCCGAAGGCTGGATCTTCGGGATGCTCGCGCCTGAAACGTCTTTGAAGAAGAGCAAGAAATTTCCCGACGACCTCATCTACACACGGCAGACACAGGAGCACTCATGACAAGGTTTCGCGGAACGCCGATAGAGGGCGCGACTGTCCTCGTCACCGGCGCCAATCGAGGGCTCGGCTTGGCCTTCGTCCAACAGGCGAAGTCGATGGGTGCCGCCAAAATTTATGCAGGGGTGAGAAATCCCGACGAGGCGCCCGCCGAGCTGCGATCCACCGGAGCACACATCGTCGAACTCGACGTGACCGATCCAGGACTCGTCGATGCAGCGGCCCGGGCGTGCGGTGACACCACAGTGGTCGTCAACAATGCCGGACTGTTCACCGGGAATCGGTTGATCGAGGCCGACGACCAAGCGGCTGCGCGAGCCGAGATGGAGGTCAACTACTTCGGGCCTCTGACGATGATCCGCGCCTTCGCGCCGGTACTCGCCGCCCGCGGCGGAGGATCGATAGTCAACGTCCTGTCGGTGGCCGCAATCGCTCCGACCGCCTTCATGGGTGGCTATTCACCGGCCAAGGCGGCTGCTCTGTCGCTCGGCGGCATCGCTCGCGCCGAACTCGAACCGCACGGCATCACCGTCACGTCGTTGATCGTCGGCAGCGTCGACACCCGCATGGCGTCACATGTGCAGGGCCACAAGGAAAACCCTCTCGACATCGCGGCAACCGGACTCGCCGCCATGCAACGCGGCGAGTGGACGTGCGACACCGATTTCATGGCAATCGACGCGCGTGCGCGCCTGGCCCGCGATCCGATTCGGTACGAACGCGGACTGGGCAAGCTGCTCTTCGCCGGCGAACTGACCACCCGATCATGAGCGATCCGATTCGTGTTGCCCAGTGGGCGACCGGCGCCATCGGCAAGACGGCGCTACGCGGAATCATCGATCGTCCCGACCTCGAGTTGGTCGGCCTCTACGTGTACAGCGACGCCAAGGCGGGTCGAGACGCCGGTGACATCGCCAGACGAGCACCGACGGGGGTGATCGCTACACGCGACGTGGACGAGATCATCCGCTCGCGCCCACAGGTTCTCATCCACAGTCCGCGGTTGCAGATTCCGTACGAACGCCACGACGACGATCTGTGCCGTCTGCTTCGCGCCGGGATCAACGTGATCACGACGGCCGGGCAGCACTTCCCCCGCGCACACGGCACCGAACGCGAGCACATGTTCGCCCAAGCATGCAAGGAAGGCGATTCGTCGCTCTTCGGGGTCGGCGTGAGCCCAGGTGTCATCGGCGAGCGATTGGCGTTGGCGCTGACGGGAACATCGATCGAACTCGACCGAATTACGATCGACGAGGTGCTCGACGCTCGCGGCATGCCTGACCCCGACTTCGCGTTCACCGTCATGGGAATGGGTTCGCCCCCGGAGGAACTGGACGGATCCGGGCCGTTGCCCTCGCTGTACGCGTCGCTGTACCTCGAGACCATCGCGTTCATGTGCGAGCGCCTGGGCGTCACCTACGACGAGGTCGTGTCCGATCACAGGGTCGTTCCGGCACGTACGGATCTCGACGTCGCCGCCGGACGCATCGCCGCGGGAACCGTCGGAACCACCGAATGGCGCTGGCACGCAATGGTCGACGGAAAGCAGTTCCTCACCCTCGCCATCATCTGGACCATGGAACCTGATCGCGACGAATACGCGGGACGGGACCAATGGGAAGTCCACCTCTTCGGCAAACCCGAGATCGTGATGACCGTCAACCTGGTCGAACCACAAGATCCGAACAGTCGCACGACAGCCGGTCAGTTCATCACTGCAGGCCCGGCACTACGCGCCGTCGAGCATGTACTCGCTGCTCCCGCCGGCATTTTCGAACCCCCTGTCTTTGCCCCCTTCAGATTGGAGCATTCAGCATGACAACTCAGCCGACGGCCGTAGGTTCGACTGCCACCCGTGAACCTGCCACCCGTGAACCTGCCGTCCGTGAACCTGCCGTCCGTGAACCTTCCGTGAACGCGCTCCTGCCCGACGGTCGCCCCGTGCAGAATCTGGAAGACTTGCTACGCAGCCGGGCGATTGCCAGTCCGAAGAGCACCGCCGTCATCTCCGATGACGGGCGTACCAGTTTCCGCGAACTCGACATCGAAACAAATCGTGTCGCGAATGCACTTCTGCGCGATGGTGTTCGACCCGGCGACCGGGTGGCGTACATCGGGGCCAATGCACCGTCTTTCCTCTCCGTCCTGTACGGATCTTCGAAGATGGGCTCGATCCTGACGGCCGTCAACAATCGGCTGGCACCGGGCGAGGTCGACTACATCCTGAGCAACAGCGAGCCGACCGTCGTCGTACTCGGAGCAGGCGATGAGGGCCTCTCCGACGTCGCCGCGGCGGTCGGTAGCGTCCGGACCGTCGTCACGGTGGACGGTTCCGGAAACTCGATCTCGTGGAACGACTGGCTTTCCGGTGTCGGCGACGACGATCCGGGGTCGTCGCGCCGCCCCGACGACACAGCGCTGATCTTCTACTCGTCGGGAACCACCGGTCACCCGAAGGGAATCGAACTCACCGGCGCCAACCTCGGCCGTGCCCTCGCCACCATGTATCACCTGCTCGATCTCGACACCGACTCCGTGGCTATGTGCCCGGTTCCGTTCTTCCATGTGGCCGGACTGGGTCTCGCCCTGGTCACGACGGTCGGCGGTGGCGCTCTACTGCTCGAGACCATCGCCGGACCTCTCGAACTCGTCGCGCTGATGCAGGAGTACAAAGTCACGCATGCGGTCGCCGTTCCCGCGGTGATCAGCGTCCTGACCTCCCTTCCGGCTGTGCGCGAGGCAGATTGGAGTGCCCTGCAGTTCCTGGTCTACGGAGCCGCGCCGATGCCACTGCCCCTGTTGCAAGACGCGACCGAGGTCTTCGGGTGTAGTTTCCTGCAGGCATACGGTCTCACCGAGTCGACCGGCGGCGTCACCATGCTGACCCCGGAAGATCATCGGGCGACCGACGAGTCGACCGCGCATCGGTTGAAGTCCGTCGGGCAGCCGATGTTCGGAGTGCCCATCCGCATAGTCGATCCCGTGACGCTCGAAGACGTCCCGGTCGGTACCCGCGGAGAGGTCGTCATCGGCGGCGCTCACGTCATGAAGCGTTACTGGCGTAACGAAGCAGCCACTGCGGCCACCATGTTGGACGGCGACTGGCTTCGCACCGGAGACGGCGGATCGTTCGACGAGGACGGCTATCTCTACCTCCACGACCGCCTCAAGGACATGATCGTCTCCGGCGGTGAGAACGTCTATCCGGCCGAGGTGGAGAGTGTTCTCTCCGGGCACCCCGGCATCCGCGAGGTCGCGGTAGTCGGCGTTCACTCCGATCGGTGGGGTGAGACTCCCCTTGCCGTGGTCGTTCGAGCTGCTGATTCGGATGCAACCGAAGCGGAGATCATCGAGTGGTCACGCGAACGACTGGCTCACTTCAAGTGCCCCAGTGCGGTTCGGTTCATCGAGGAGCTGCCACGCAACGCTAGCGGGAAGCTGCTCAAGACTCGTTTGCGACAGGACTTCGCTTGAGTCCATGACACGAATTCGGGGCCGGTCGCTTCGAGCGATCGGCCCCGATTTCTGTCATTCGATGTGAAGCACGCTCAGCGTGGGTGAATCCGGAATTCCACGCCGCCGACACTCAGCCCGGGCTCGACGGCAGACGCGCCGCTCGACGCCGCCAGATCGATTGCAGTGAGCATCGACCGCTCCCCCGGAACGAACGACACGACGCGTGATCCCAGCCTGATCGAGAGTGGTTGCGCCGAGACCGGTTTCTTTCCGAACACTTCGGCCCACAGCGTCGCCGTCCTGGCCGGATCGGGCGAGGACACGTCGACGCCGAGGATGTCGTCGACCCAGGGATCGAGGGAAACCTCCTTCTCCGTCTCATCCCAGAACCACTCGTCGGCGTCGGGAATCTCGTCGAGTTCTACGAGCAGTCCGAGATCACCGGGATGAAGTTGGACGATCCGGTGACCGTAGGCCTCGAGATCTGCCACCGTCCGAACATCGGCCGCAGCTGCACGTTCCAGATAGGGCTCGATGTTCGAAACCTGGATCGAGAGTGCATAGCCGCCCTCCCCTCCGCCCTTGCGGATCCATCTCGCCAGCGAGACCGTCTCGTCGAGCGGTGCGACGATCTCGAGAAATGCCTGCGGCCCGACGGCCAAGGTCTCGTCGGCCAAACCGATGTCTTCGAGCAGTGGATCCGCGAATCCTGGCGCCAGATTCAACGCTTCACGTAATTGTTGACCGGTCTTGTCCAGGTCTCGTGCACCGATCACCACCTGCCGCAGGATCTCCCACGTGCCCCCGTCGTGCGTGCCCGTCACAGTCCGACCGCTTCGGCTGCGGTGTCGGCACTCTGCCAGCGTCGGAGTTCGGCACCCGGCGCCCACGTCGAGTGGGTGCCACTCGAAATCCGTTCGGGAAGGCGAAGTTTGCACAATGGTCCGTCTCCGACGCGGGCAGCGTCGAAGATCAGGCAGAAGGACGCGTCCTCGTTCATGTCGGTGGTCAACGTGATGAGATAGCCGTCGTCTTCAGCGGTACCACCCACGCGCGGCGCCATCGAGGTCTCGCTTCCATACACGCCGTCACCGAAGGAAAATCGTTCCTCGTTCCCCGTCAGCAGGTCGTGTTTGACCAAGCCGTCGAACAGGAACCACGACGGCTTACCAGAAGCCGCATAGGCGTATCGGTACTTCTCACCCGCGAAATTGCTGTTCATCATGCCGAATTCGGTGATCGAGTCACTGAGTTGCTCTTCACGCGTGGCTCCGGTGACCAGGTTCAAACGCCAGCGGTGAAGCCGGGTCTGCATGCGATCGAGAGCGAGGAAACGGAAGGCGCGCTCCCACTGATTGCCCATACCGTTGTCCGACGGTTCCGGATCGCCCTGGTAGAAACCGTCCAGAACAATCTCGTCGCCCTCTTCGTAGGCGTTCACGAAGTGCAGGACATAGGTCGGATCGGCTTCGAACCACTTGATGTCAGAGGTATTTCCGCGGCGTGGGATGACTCCGAGACGGAGCGGGATATCGGGATGGAAATTCGCGACGTGCGCGCCCTTCTCCAGCAGAACCGGATCCCAGAACAAGGGGCAGTCGTTGAGGATCGCGTAGTTCTCCGTGAAGGCCATGTCGTGCGGCAAGCGTGGACCTGGAAGCGGGACGTCGACGTAGTGGACCAACTCGTTGGCCGAGTCCACGACGCCGTAATGCATGTACGGCGCTTCCTTGCTGTAGTTGAAGAACAGCATTTCTCCGGTCTTGTCGTCCACCTTCGGATGCGCGGACACACCCCATTCGAAGGGGAACTTGCCGTTCCAGCTTTCCTTTCCGAGTGTCTCCGCCGACATCGGATCGAGACGATACAGATCTCCGCACTGGTAGAAGCTGGTGAGAGCAGTCCCCCGGTGAACGACGACGTCGGTGCTGGACGCGTCCTTCATCCGGGTGCGCGCACCCTTGCCGCCCTCGGGGCGACTGAGTTTGGGAGACTCGGCAAGCCCGGCCCACAACGCAGCGCCGGCATCCTGCTCGGCCGCCAAGCCGTCGGTACGTACGAATCGGTTGCGGTAGAACGACTCTCCGTCGCGAAAGCCCACGATGTGAATCATGCCGTCACCGTCGAAGGGGTGATACGCCTTCATCGAGGGATGGAGCGGATTCTCGGTGTTACGCAGGTAGACACCGTCGAGGTCTTTCGGAACCTCACCGAATACGACTTCGAGGTTGTCCGCTTTGAACTCGCTGGTCTGGGGTTGCCACGGGCCGGTGCGATACGGGTGATCGTCATCGGCGGGAAGGGTGGACAACAACTTGCCTACGATTTCGACGTCCATGGAATTCTCTTTTCGACTGATGGGGAAAGGCTGGGCTGCACTTTCAGGAAACTGCGTCGACGACAAAACTGACGGTGGTGGCCGTACTTCCACCGAAGTTGAGCGTCGCAAAGCGGCTCGCACCCTCGACTTGGAAACCGCCGGCCGTTCCCGTCACCTGATGGGCCGCGTCGAGAAGCATTCGAACACCACTGGCACCCACCGGATGACCACCGCCGATCAGACCGCCGCTGGGGTTGATCGGTAGCTTGCCGCCCATGGCGATGTCACCACTCTCGATGGCTTTCCACGACTCGCCGGGCGCGGTCAGACCGATGTGGTCGATCGCGAGATACTCACTCGCCGTGAAACAATCATGTGTTTCGATCCCGTCTATCCCGGCCAGGTCGACTCCGGCCCGGGAGAAGGCACCCATCACCGCATCCCGAACGTGTGGCATCACGTAGGGATTATCGGCATCGCGGGCCAGCTTCTGCTCGAGACCTAAACCAACTGTCCGGTGACCCCAGCCCGCGATCTGGGCCAGCGGAGTCGCCGCGGCATCAGGATGCTCTCGGAGGTATTTGTCCGTCACCAGCACAACCCCTGCGCCACCGTCGGTCACCTGACTGCAATCGAATCGTCGAACACCACCTTCCACAACGGGATTGGTGGTGTCGTCACCACCCGCATTTCCGAGTAGATCGGGCACCGCCCAACCGCGTGTCTGCGCGTTGGGGTTGTTCTTCGCGTTTGCGAAGTTGATCTGCGAGATCGCGCGAAGGTGAGATTCGTCGATCCCGTAACGCCGCCCGTACTCCTTCGACACACGGTCGAACATGTACGGCCACATGAATTTTGCTTCCTGACCTTCGTGTCCGACCCAGGCTGCAGCGCCCAGATGGCCAGCCGCGTCATCACCCGGAACCGTCTTCTCCAGTTCGATACCCATCACCAGAGCCACGTCGTAATTGCCGGCGCGCAGGTCTGCCATCGCTGCAAGTACAGCGATACTGCCCGATGCGCACGCCGCCTCGTGCCGAGACGAGGGCACACCCCACAGGTCTGGATGCACGGTGGCGGGCATCGCGCCCAGCTGACCTTGGCCGGCAAACAATTGCCCGAAGGCATTACCGACGTGGATCACCTCTATGTCGGTGGCAGGAACCTTCGCCGCGTCCAGGGTGTGGTTCACCACCTCTTCGGCAAGGTTCGCGAAATCGAGTTCCTCACGGGTGAAGTTCCGTGCGAAGTCGGATTGGTACCCGCCGAGAATCCAAATGTTCGAAACAGTCATGACCTCTCCCCTTGCCGATCCGGCCTCGGTGACGTCACCGAGATACCCGCGCAACGGCGGTTGTAATTTCACCGCAACCGTACTACAACTAGCAGAGTAACTCTACTAATTGAAGGGTTGAAAATGACTGATGCTTTTGTCCTCGACTACGTGCGAACGCCGCGCGGTCGAGCATCGGCGCGAGGCGCCCTCCACGAACACAGCCCAGTCGATCTTGTCGTCCACCTGGCCAAGGCTTTGCAGGGTCGAACGAACCTCGCCGCAGAACAGATCGACGACGTCGTTCTCGGTTGCGCATCGCAGGTGGACGAGCAGGGCGCGAACATCGCGAGAACTGCCGCACTCCTTGCCGGTTGGGGCGATTCCGTTCCCGGCGCGACCCTCAATCGTTTCTGCGCATCCGGCGTCGACGCAGTCGGCCAGAGCGCGGCCCGCATTCGCGGCGACGACGTGTCCCTCGTCGTGGCCGGTGGCGTCGAAAGTGTCTCCCGGACTCCGATGTTCAGTGATCGAGGACCGCTGTGGACCGACCCGGCAACTATCGCGCAGATCGGTTCCATCCATATGGGTATTGCCGCCGACTTGAATGCCACGATCGAGGGGTACTCCCGCGACGAGTTGGATGCGTACGGCGTCGAAACCCAACACAAGGCTGCCGAGGCCTGGCGCAACGGCGCATTCGAGCGGTCCGTTGTGCCTGTCCCCGGCAGAAACGGAGAAGCGGGAACAGCCCACGACGAACTGGTCAGGGCAGAGACGACGGCAGAGGGACTCGCAGCGCTGCCTGCCGCCTTCGAAGGGCTCGGCGCCGCCGGTCAGGATGCACTCGCGCTCGCCGCCTACCCTGAGGTCGGCAAGATCGAACACCTGCACACCGTCGGATCCTCTCCCGCCATGGCCGACGGCGCAGCGCTCCTACTCCTCGGATCCGAGAAAGCCGCGGCGAGAGCCGGCTTGACCCCTCGCGCACGGATCATCGGATCCGCCTCGACTTCGGTGAATCCGGTCCTCATGCTCACTGCGGGCCAGAGCGCCGTGGAGGCAGTCATCGCGCGAGCCGGGCTTCGTCCACAGGACATCGACGTGTTCGAGTTCGCAGAGGCGTTCTCCGCACTCTGCCTACGGTTCCGCCGCGATCTTGACGCCGGGCCGGACCGCATGAACCCCAACGGAGGCACGATGGCGATGGGCCATGCATTCGGCGCCACCGGAGCAATTCTCGTCGGCGCATGTGTCGACGAACTGGTACGGAGCGACGGACGCTACGGTGTGGCCGCGGTCAGCGGCGCCGCCGGTGTCGGAGTCGCGGTGCTCGTCGAACGGATCGCCTCATGACCGTCAGTTCACTCTCTGGCCGCGTTGCCGTCGTCACGGGAGGGGGTAAGGGCCTCGGCCGTGCCGTCGCACTGCATCTCGCGAGCCGAGGGGTCACGGTGATCGTCAACAATCGAAATCGCACACTCGATTCGAGCGGCCGAGGCCCTGCAGAT
>NZ_LVCT01000041.1:0-3046 GCF_001647205.1 Rhodococcus sp. EPR-134 | reverse complement strand
GACGCTCTCACTCGGTTCGGACGACTCGACTTCTGCATCACCAGCGCCGCGGTCAGCGGTCCACAGATGCTTCATCGCACCACCGCCGAGAACCTCAGCACCGTCATCACGACAAACGTCGTCGGAACCGCACTGGTCGCCGCCGAAGCCTCCCGAGTGATGCGCGAAGCCGGATTCGGGCGCATCGTGATGATTGCCTCGACCGCAGGACTGCACGGAGAACCCACCGTGTCCGCCTACGCCGCCAGCAAGGGTGCCGTCATCGCATTGGGACGCACCGCAGCCGGCGAAGGAGCGAGTCGCAATGTGTTCACCAATGTCGTACTGCCCTATGCCACTACGCAGATGACCGAATCCGGAATGGATCCACGATTCATCGACATCATGGGTGCCGACCTGGTAGCCCCGGTGGTCACCGCCCTCGTCGATCCCGAGTCCACGACCAACGGGCAGGTGATCGTCACGGCAGGCAACGGGGTGCGTTCGGCAGACGCCGTCGAGGGCTCGACCGAATTCTTGCCCACCACCACAGAACTCGATGCCAAAGCGCTCGACGCGCTACTCGTGACCAGCCGACTCGGCGCTCCTCACACCTATCCGAGCGCACAGGAAGCCTTCGCGGACTTCGCTTCCGAACTGCTCGACCACCACAATCGGAAAGCGCGCGCATGACCGACATCCCACTGGGCGATCTTGCACTGAACTTCGGTGTGAGCGCACTCGCCGTCCTCGTCTTCATCGCAGTCGTGATGGCCGTCGCCATCCGGATGAACAATCACTCGATCATCGACATCTGCTGGGGGCCTGGCTTCGCCGTCGTCGCCGTCGTCTCGTACCTGACGTCCATCGGGTCGGACGGCAACGATCTGCGTCGCCTCGTCGTGCTGGCTCTGACCGTGGTGTGGGGAATGCGACTCGGCCTCTACATCGGCTTCCGAAACCGTGGGCACGGGCAGGACAAGCGCTACACTGCCCTGCTCAAACATCAACAGGGACCGCTGGTTCCGTTCCTGATTCGCAAAATCTACGGCCTCCAGGGCGTTCTCATTCTCGTGGTGTCGCTGCCCGTCCAGTTCGCGATGTACGAGTTTCGCGCCCTCGGAGTCCTCGGCGCGATCGGCATCGCGGTCTGGACCGTCGGCTTCGTCTTCGAATCGGTTGGAGACTACCAACTTTCCCGCTTCAAAGCTGATCCGGCCAATGCCGGGAAGGTGATGGACCGTGGGCTCTGGGCCTGGACCCGCCATCCCAACTACTTCGGTGATGCATGCGTCTGGGTCGGACTGTTCATCCTCGCGCTTGGTGATCCATTGGCGCTGATCACGATCGTCTCTCCGATCGTCATGATCAAACTGCTGGTGAGCTACAGCGGTAAGGCCCTTCTCGAACGCGGCATGCGCAAGAGCAAGGGGCAGGCCTACGACGACTACGTCGCCCGGACCAGCGGATTCTTACCTCGTCCACCCCGTCCGGCACGAAACCACGCGTCGTGAGCGCCCCCACGAGTGGTCTCGCCGACGTCTTCGATCTGGAATCGACCGGCCCGGACCGGTGGCAAGGGTCGAACGACGGTGTTCGGCTGCCTCAGCTGTTCGGCGGCCAACTGGTAGCCCAGTCGATTCTCGCAGCCGGGCACACGGTTACCGACGGCAAAGCGATCAGTTCCGTCCACACCCACTTCCTTCGCCCGGGGTCGACGAATCGCGCGACCGAGTTCTCGGTAGATCGCCTTCGGGACGGAAAACGCCTGTCCACCAGAGGCGTCGACGTCCACCAGGACGGACGACTCGTCTGCCGTTCGACGGTCTCTGCCTCCTCGATCGACGAGGGCATCACTCACAGTCGCGCAGTACCTACCGCACTCCCGCCCGCTGAGTGCGTGACGTTGCAGGAGTTGGCCGAGGCAGACGGCGGGCTGGGAGAGGTGTGGGAGGAGTTCTCCGCCATCGAGATTCGTGTGTCCCCCATCGATTCGCAGGCCCCCACGACGCATTCGGCGGCGCCTCCGCGCAACATCTGGATGCGTTCGGCTCAGCGGCTGAGCGACGATCCGCTGATTCACGTGGCTGCTCTCGCCTATGCCAGTGATCTGATGCTGATGGCAACCGCGCTGACTCCGCACGGCTACGACATCGGGCAGGAGCACTCGCTCGACACGGACTGGACTGGTGTGTCCCTCGATCACACGATGTGGTTTCAACGCCCTGTGCGGGCGGACGAGTGGCTGCTCTTCGAGCACTCGACCCCCACAGCTCACACCGGCAGAGCAGTAGTGAATGCCGCGGTCTTCGATCAGTCCGGACTCCAGATCTGCCAGATCACTCAGGAAGCGTTACTCATTGCCCGCACCGAGTGATTCCCGACTCTTTCTGCAGACCATTCGGTACGGTCTCGCGGTGCCGCAGGGTGCGCGGCCTATGATTTCGGGGTGGTACGAGTGAATGCAGCCGGATCTTCGACACCCACCGCGTCGGCGGGCGTCACCGAGTTGCCTGCCGGCGGTCCGAACGCACTGGCCGTCACGCTCGGGTTGTTGGGGGACGAGTGGAACCTCTGGATTCTGCGATTCGCCCTGTTGGGGTCGCGGCGATACAACGACTGGCTCGCCCTCGGGGGAATCTCCAACTCCGTATTGTCCTCACGGTTGGCGGTCCTGACGGCCGGCGGAATGCTCTAGCGTCGTGAGTATCAGCAGAACCCGCCCAGGCACGAATACTCGGTCACCCGCAAAGGGCAGTCGATCTGGCCCGTCCTCATCACCATGTGGTCGTGGGAGAAGCAGTGGGCGCCCAATGAAACCCAGCCGCTTCCACCACTGCGGCACAGCACCTGCGGAAACGACTTCACCCCGATCCTGCGCTGCAAGGAGTGCGGCGAGGACGTGGACGTACGATCCCTGGACTCCCAAATGGGTCCGAGTGGGGACTTCTCACGCAGTGTCCCGGAAGCAACATCGCGGCGACGCTCCACCAAGTCCGAACGCCGTCCGGAGATTCTGGCTCACACGATGGAACTTGTCGGCAATCGCTGGTCAGCGGCGATCATC
>NZ_LVCT01000040.1:0-9093 GCF_001647205.1 Rhodococcus sp. EPR-134 | reverse complement strand
CCGAGATCGGTGTGATGGAAACGCGTCCGCTTCCGGATCGCCCACAGTGGTCGGAGTATCGACTCACCGCCAAGGGCACGGCGTATTTCCCCGTGGTGATGTGCATGATCTCCTGGGGTCAGCGTTGGTTCAGATCCGCGGACGGCCCGGACATCGTTCTCCATCACAAGGCCTGCGGTAAACGGTTCGAAGCACGCTTGGGTTGCAGTGTGTGCGGTGAAGAGTTGAGGTCTTCGGACATCGAGGCCGTCGACCTCACCACCTCGGTTCACGTACCCGGGTCCGGCTGGTCCTGAGGTCCCCGCTCAGCCGGCAGTGCGGATCCGGTCGAAGCTCCGGCCTCGGTGTTCGAGCGGCAGCCTGTCCCCTCGCCCGAACAGTTTGTTGCGCAGCGTTCCCTCGTCGTAGTCGCTCTGGTAGGCACCTCGTTTGGTCAGCTCCGGAATCACATGCTCCACAATGTCTTCGAAGGTTCCGGGAGTCACCGCGTACGCGAGATTGAAACCGTCGACGTCGGTCTCGGACACCCACTCCTGCAATTCGTCGGCGACCTCCGCGCCGGAACCGACAACGATCGGGCCGAGCCCGCCGATGCCCGCCCACTCCGCGATGTCCCCCACCGTCCATTCGCCACCTTTCTCGTCGGCCTGGCGAAACGATGCGACCGCGGATTGAATGGCATTGCTCTCGACGTTCCCGATCGGTTCGTCCGCTCGGTATCCGGAGAGGTCGATTCCCATCCACCCCGAGGTGAAAACGAGCGCGCCTTCACTACTCGCGTAGCTGCGGTAGTCCTCGAGCTTCGCCTGGGCAAACTCAGGGGTTCGGTCGGTGATGATCGTCAACAGTGTGTAGATGCGGGCCGAGTACGGATCTCGCCCGACCTTCGTCAGTTCGTTTCGGATTCGGGCAACGGTGTCTTTGAGAATCGCCTTTGTCGGTGCACCGACAAAAATTGCTTCGGCATTCTCGGCGGCGAACCGAACCCCGCGAGGCGACGCGCCGGCCTGGAAGATGACCGGCGTCCGCTGCGGAGAAGGTTCGGAGATGTGGATGCCCGGAACGGTGAAGTGCTTGCCTTCGTGCTCGATCGGATGAACCTTGGCGGGGTCTGTGTAGACCCCGGTGGTTCTGTCACGCACCACCGCGTCGTCTTCCCACGACGTTTCCCACAACTTGTAGAGAACTTCGAGGTACTCGTCCGCGTGGTCGTAGCGATCGTCGTGCTGGAGTTGGTCGTCCTCGCCCATGTTCCGTGCGGCCGAGGGGAGGTATCCGGTGACCACGTTCCACCCGATTCGCCCGTTCGTCAGGTGGTCGAGGGTGCTCAAGCGCCGAGCGAACGGGTAGGGATGCTCGAAAGCTGTACCTGCGGTGATCCCGAAGCCCAAGTGCTCGGTCACGGCAGCCATCGCCGACGCCAGCAGTAGCGGGTCCGAGACCGGTACCTGCGCGCCCTGCCGCAGCGCTGCGTCGTGATTGCCGCCGTACACGTCGTACGTTCCCAACACGTCGGCCAGGAACAGCCCGTCGAATCGTCCACGCTCGAGGAGCTTCGCCAATTCCGTCCAGTACCTCAGATCCGTGTACCTGGACGACTGGTCCTCCGGGTGGCGCCACAGACCTGGTGATTGGTGGGCGACGCAGTTCATGGCAAAGGCGTTGAATCGGATTCTGCGGGGCATTCCCGCACGATGCCGTGCCTGCTCCGCGGTGAACACCATTGCGATCAGTGCGATCGGTTCGGCTCCTGCTTGCACCCGGCGATACCGTCGACTTCGCGACCTCGTCGGCGGGCCGCTACACTGACTAGCGCAGCTGTGACGCCCGAGGCTTCGTGCCGACAGGTCGAGCGGACGCAACAGCAGTATCGGGAAGCGAAAACCCCGGCAGCACAGGGTTTTCAGCGCTTGTCGGTACGCTCCCCGCCCTCGTAGCTCAGGGGATAGAGCATTCCTCTCCTAAAGGAAGGGTCGCAGGTTCGAATCCTGCCGAGGGCACCAGGTGGGACTCTCCCCACATCGGCGCGACCAACGTGCCATTCTTGAATTCATGACGACGCCTCACTCCACGGCTACTCCCCCGAAGAACATGTCTTTGATCCCGGGTGGGACGTACTGGATGGGCTCCGAAGATTTCTATCCGGAAGAACGCCCAGTTCACCAGGTCACCGTCGACGGATTCTGGATGGACACGACGGCGGTGACGGTCGCCGAGTTCCGACGCTTCGTGAAGGCAACCGGCCACGTCACCACTGCTGAAATCGCCCCGGATGCCGCCGACTATCCCGACGCCGATCCAGCCCTCCTCGTCCCGGGATCGTTGGTCTTCACTTCGCCACCCGGCCCGGTTTCACTTGACGACTACACCCAGTGGTGGTCGTTCACTCCCGGCGCCGATTGGCGCCATCCCGAGGGCGCCCACAGCAACGTCGGGGGACGTGAACGGCACCCCGTCACCCACGTGTCGTACTTCGACGCCCAGGCCTACGCCGCGTGGGCCGGCAAGGAACTCCCGACCGAGGCCGAGTGGGAGTTTGCCGCCCGCGGTGGACTCGATCGCCAGGCGTACGTGTGGGGCGATCACGACTCTCCGGGCGGGCGGCCCGGTGGCAACGTGTGGCAGGGCCAGTTCCCCTGGGAGAATCTGCTCGAGGACGGTTACGAGCGCACCGCTCCGGTCGGAAAGTTCCGGCCCAACGGCTACGGACTGTTCGACATGGCCGGGAACGTGTGGGAATGGACGGCCGATCACTACACATCGGACCACGCCCGCAGTTCCAAGAACGTCGCGCCGGCCTCGTCGTGCTGCATTCCTCGTAATCCCCGAGCGGAGTTCGCCACGGAGGCGTTGGTGGGCGAACCCTACGCACGACGGGTGATCAAAGGCGGCTCACATCTGTGTGCACCGAACTACTGCTTGCGCTACCGCCCCGCCGCGCGGCAGGGCGAATCCGAGGAGTCCTCAACCTGCCACGTCGGCTTCCGGTGCATCATCCGCATTCCGCAGGAGTAGATCAGAAGGGCACGTCCCCCAGGATGGCCACCCGCTCCATGACGCGGCGATGAGGGAAGTAATCACTCGCTGCGTAGTGCTGGGTAGCCCGGTTGTCCCAGAAGGCAATGGAATTCGGCGCCCACTTGAAGCGGCACTGAAAGTCCGGGACCTTGACCTGCGCGAACAGCAGGTTGAGCAGATCGTTGCCTTCGACAGGATCCATGTCCGGAATGTGGGTGGTGAAAAGGCTGTTGACGAACAGAGTCTTACGCCCGGTCTCCGGATGCTTACGCACCATCGGGTGCAGGACCGGCGGGTACTGCTCCTTCATCTGTTCCAACTTCTCCGGGCTCATGCCGCGTCCGAAGGACGGCACGAAATCGTGGATGGCGTCCTTGCCGTCGATCAAGTCCTTGATCTCGTCGGGGAGGCAGTCGAAGGCGTTACCCATATCAGCCCAGAGCGTGTCACCACCGGCAGGCGGTACGTCGATCGCCCGAAGTACTGAACCGAGCGGCGGCGTCTTCGTCCAGGTGACGTCGACGTGCCAGATGTTCTCGGTTCCTGGACTGTCCTCTCCGCGTTCGAATCTGACGACTGCCGGGACCTCTCCCTGCGGGAGAAGTGGATGAACCTCGAGTTCACCCCAATGGGCCGCGAAGTCACGATGATTCACGCTCGAAATCGGCTGGTCCCGAAAGAACACGACCTTCCATTCGAGGAGGGCCCGACGCACGTCCTCGATCTGCTCCTCCGACGGATCACGCAAGTCGATATCGCTGATCTCGGCACCGATGAACGGTGTGACGGGTGTCAGAGTGAACCGCTCGTACGGCCTCGATTCAACGCCTTCCGGATTGCGCCTCATTCCGCGTGGTCCGAATTCGATTGTGTGATTGCCGATTTGGACTGTTCGTGATGATGTAAGGGTAGCCATCGAATGACTCCGTCCTGTCGTGTCGTGTCGCGGGGTCACACGTCAATCGACGCGTGCACCCGCTTTGCTCGTGTGCGTTTGTGTGCGCTTTGGGGCGCGGTCAGTGCTCCTACCGCGAGATCGACCAGATGATCCACCGTCGTATCGAAATCTGCCTGCACAACGGGGTTTTCGTCTTCGCGGCGCTGCTCGAAGATGGCCAGAGCAGAGACGCTCATGTTGAACGTCAGATCGATCCGTTCAACCGCGACGCGGCGGGGCAGATGCGGCAACGCCCGCGTCAACCTGCCGACTACCTCGTTGATTCCTTCACTGACCTCGCGAAACTCAGCACTCTGTGTATCCACTGACGGTGAAATTCTCGCGATGAACCGCGCATAGTTGGACCCGTCGACCGTCGCCAGAAAATCGGCCAGTGGGTACAGAAAGGCTTCGACCAAAGCACGGACCAAGTCGGTCCGCCCACTGGCGTCGATGTCGTCGAGATACGTCAGTCGCGCTGCGTTGATCTGATCCATCCGATGCCGGAATACGGCCAGCACCAGACCGTCTCGCCCACCGAAGTGATACTGAACTGCAGAGTTGTTGCGCTGCCCGGCCGCAGTCGCCACGTCCCGCATGGACACTTCGTGAATACCTTGCTCGGCGAACATCCGCTCGGCGACGGCGATCATGGCGTTCTTGGCATCCAACGAGGCGGGCATACACCGACCATATAAGTCACTGTCTTAATTCCGCAAGCCCCATCCCCTGTGCGCGGCTAGGGAGTGCAGGGACTCCTTAACCACTCACGGGGGTAGTTGTCCCAGTCAACGAGACATACGCCGCCAACTTAATTCCGCTCGATACGCTCCAGATTAAGACGACCGCTTAATCCGCCCGGTTTTGCACACGCCAAGGAGCCTGCTGGTGAATCGCCATTCCATTCCGATCATTCCCGAGACGCCGAACGTCGCGGCCGCCGTGTACTACCCCGATCAGAATCCCCCGTACACCCGCCCGGAACCGCTTCGCCCGCCGGTCGGGGCCCCGAACGTGCTGCTGATCATGATCGACGACGTCGGATTCGGCGCACCCTCCGCGTTCGGTGGCCCGTGCCGCACCCCCACCGCCGAGCGTTTGGCCGAAACCGGCGTGAAATACAGCCGATTCCACACCACGGCTCTGTGCTCGCCGACGCGTGCCGCCACACTGACCGGGCGCAACCACCACAGTGTCGGTATGGGTGTCATCTCCGAAATGGCCAACGCGGCACCGGGATACAACGGGACCCGCCCCGCCTCTGCCGCCACGGTCGCACGCGTCCTACAGGGAAACGGCTATGCGACAGGTGCTTTCGGCAAGATGCACCAGACCCCGACGTGGGAGACCACCGCTGCCGGGCCGTTCGATCGGTGGCCGGTCCGTGAGGGTTTCGACAAGTTCTACGGTTTCCTCGGTGCCGAGTCCGACCAGTTCACCCCGGTTCTCTACGAGGACTTCACGATGGTCGACTTACCCAAGACACCACAGGAGGGTTACCACCTGTCAGAGGATCTCGTCGACCACGCGATCGAATGGATCGAGGGCGTCAACACGATGGACCCCGACAAGCCGTGGTTCTGCTATCTCCCCTTCGGCGCGTGCCACGCTCCACTCCAGGTTCCGGACCGATACCTGAACAAGTACGTCGGCGAATTCGATCACGGGTGGGATCGCCAACGCGAGATCACCCTCCAAAAGCAGAAGGAACTGGGCGTCGTCGCTCCTGATACCGAATTGGCCCCGTGGGCTCCAGGGCTCCCACACTGGGACGAACTCGACGACGACCAGAAGAAGGTCTCGGCCCGTTTGATGGAGTTGTACGCGGCGTTTCTCGAGCACACCGACGACGAGGTAGGCAGGCTCGTCGACCGGTTGCAGGACATGGATGTACTCGACAACACTCTGGTGCTCTACATGATGGGTGACAACGGCGCTTCCGCGGAAGGCGGAATGGAGGGCTCGTTCAACTACCTCGCCGGCCTCAACAGTTACAAGAGTGCGACATCCGACGTACTGGCGCGCTACGACGAATTGGGGACCGAAACCAGCTACCCGCACTATCCGGCGTCGTGGGCTCTGGCTCTCGACACCCCTTACCAGTGGGCCAAGCAGGTTGCGTCCCATTACGGCGGTACCCGAAACGGTCTGATCACCCACTGGCCCAAGGGGATCGACAAGCCAGGAATCAGGGAGCAGTGGCATCACTGCGTCGACATCACGCCGACAATCCTGGAAGCTGCCGGTATTCCGGCACCGACCAGCGTCGACGGGGTCACCCAGAAACCGATGGAAGGCGTGGCGATGAACTACACCTTCGCCGAGCCCGATGCCGAAGAGCGCCACACCACACAGTATTTCGAGATCTTCGGCAACCGCGGAATTTACGATCACGGTTGGACCGCAGTCACGGCCCACCGCGCACCCTGGCTGATGGCCACTCACGGCCTCGAGCTCACACCGATGAGCGAGGACCGTTGGGAGCTGTACGACACCTCGGTCGACTGGTCGCAGGCCCGCGATCTCGCGGACGAGCATCCCGAGATCCTCGCCCGGCTCAAGGAAAAGTTCCTCGTCGAGGCGGCCAAATATCAGGTGCTGCCGCTGGACGACAGAACGGTCGGTCGCCACGCCACCGCGGAATCACGACCCCCGCATCCGATGATGGGCCGCAAGACCCTCACGCTGTACCCACACATGAACGGTCTGGTCGAGAAAGCCGCGCCGACGTTCTTCAACCGCTCGTACACGCTGACCGCGAGTCTGGGTAGCGTCGCCGACGGCATGCTGGTCAGCCTCGGTGGCCGGTTCGGCGGATTCGCTTTGTACATACTCGATTCCGTCCCCGTCTACTGCTACAACTTCAGCGGCGGTGGTCGGACCTTCGTGCGTGGGCGCAACCCGCTGGCACCCGATGCGCGCGAGGTGTCCGTCCACTTCGAGTACGACGGCGGCGGAATCGGCAAGGGTGGAACCGCCACCCTGAGCGTCGACGACGAGGTGGTCTCCGAGGGCCGGATCGAGAAGACCACTCGGGCGATCTTCAGCATGAACGAGCAGCTCGACGTCGGCATCAACCGGGGAAGCCCGGTCGCGGAAGAGTTCGCGGAGAAGGGCACGTTCCGCTACGGCGGCAAACTCCACAGCGTGACCGTCGACTTACGATCCACCCGAGATGTGGTGTCCGCAGAGGAACGGGAGAAAATCTCACTCGCCGTGCACTGATCGACCAGGCGACGCTCGCCGATTGTGCAGCCGCGCGCGATATCTGCCGTGCGGCTGCACAATCGCCCTGCGTCTATCCGACCGTTTACATCTGCAGGCACGGCCCCACCGGGCGAGCTTCCAGGATGTCGCGGGCCTTCTCACGCGCTGCGTTGAACTCCCAGGGCGCAGTGGTGCCCGGCACTCCGAATCGATATCTGCTCAAGGCACATGAACGCTGCGGTTCCGGTAGACGATCCAAGGCAGGTACCGCGTCGACGGAGAGCCCGCGTAAGTAGGAAACGTCGATGCTCTTGCCGCCCTCGAACCGCTCCACGTTCTTTTGCGCGATGTACGCGTCGGGGTTGAACACCGCGAAGGCCAGCAGCGCGACGGCCGAAGTGGCGAGAACAGCTGTGGGCAGCCACTTCCCGGACATCCGAATACCTGCGACGAGCAACAACACGAACACGAAGCCAAGAAGCAGCTCTGTCGCGAAGACGCTGACCCGGAGCACCGTGAAACCGTACTGATTCTCGTACAACCACATCCGGTGCACAGCGGACGCCACGATCACCAGGCTGAAGACACACAGGGCACCCAGCAGTCCGCGGGCAAGACGCCTCGATCCAGCGTCGCGGCGGTCGATGTACCGCACTGCGACGGCGATGACGAGCAGCGTCAGCACGGTAACCGCCATGAGCTGCCAGAAACCCTCACGCGCATAGTCCGCATAGGTCAGTCCATCGGTCACCTGTACGTGCTCGTCTCCCCCGAACAGCGTCTTCGTCTGTACTGCGACAAAACCGAGGAACAGCACGTTGAGCACTCCGAGCGGGACCGCCCACTCCCACATCGGCAACGGCGTCGCCGGCGCAGGTGCAAACGCGTCCACCGTCGGCGTTCTGCGGCGCAGATACACCGCAACCAGCGTGCCGAACGCCATCACGACGCCGGCAAAGATCCGTGCCCCCGGGTTCGACACCGAGATGGCCGGAGCGAAGCCGCCGAAGATCTTCGCGAACTCCGGATCCGCACTCACGAACAAAGATCCGAAAATCAACAGGAGAAGAATCGACACTGCGCCCACGACGACAACTCGCGCCGCCGGCACCCGCGGAGCAGAGCGGGTAGCGAGCTTTCGACGACGAACGAAGTTGACCGTCCGGTGCGGTGCCCGCCAGGGAGCAAGCGTTCCCAGAAGTATCCCGGTCCACGTCCGCCCGCCGATCAGAGTCCACGTGAACAGAACCCATGCAACCACGACGCAGAGGAACACCAACCACTCCGCACCGCGAACGGCGGCAACACCCAGCAGTGCGAGCATCCCGATGGCGGCGACCCACTGCGTCACGGTCATCCGCGGCGGCGTCAGAATCCCGAAGACGATCACCACACCGGCACCCACGATCAAGTACGCGATACTCGCGAACCCTGGGTCGAGGATCAGGGCCGCAAGCACCCCTACTGCGGCCGCGCCGAGGAGCATCGAGCGGGTGGCCATCGAAGTGCGATCGGGACGCCAGAACCGGCTGGAACGCTTGGGTTTTACGGCCGGCATCGGCGGTTTCGGTGGAATTACTATCGGAGCGCTCATGTGATCTCCTATGTGTCTGGTTCAATTTTTCAGGGTCGGAAGTACAGACGAATGCCGATGAAGACATGCGCCATCGCGAGATCTCTCGATCTCGTCAGGGACTTTGATTCAGTTCTGCGGCAGCACTACTCGAATGCAACAACCCGACGGGGCATCGACGACGGCAATCCTGCCGTCATGTAATTCGACCGCCCACTTCGCGATCGCGAGGCCGAGTCCGGTGCCTCCGTCGGTCGAGCCGCCGCGGATGAAGCGGTCGAACACTCGCTCACGGGCCTGTGGTTCGATGCCGGGGCCGTCGTCGTGGACGTCGAGCACCAACTCCCCCGCGCTGCCG
>NZ_LVCT01000039.1:0-37741 GCF_001647205.1 Rhodococcus sp. EPR-134 | reverse complement strand
CGGAACTCTCGGGGATAGGGCTTCGGCATGGTGCACATCCTTCCAGCGGCACCTCTCGGCACCACAGATCAGATGTCACCTATCCGTGCAGCAGACCCTTCCTCCATGTGGACGACTTGGCCGATGCACTCCTTCACCTACTTGACACCTTCGACGAGTCCGGGCATGTCAACGTCGGTACCGGTCACGACGAAACCATTAAAGAGCTCGCAAATATTGTGGCCGAAGCAGTGGGATATGAAGGCCGAATGGACTGGGACACAAGCAAGCCCGATGGTGCACCGCGCAAACTACTCGACGTGTCCACATTGATGGCCACCGGTTGGAAACCACAGATCTCAACCCGCGAGGGCATCGAGTCGACCGTAGCCTGGTATCGCGAGCACGTACGGGATTCGTCTGCAGCGGTCCGACTGTGAGCACAAACCGCACTCTGTCCGGGTTCACCGGTGCAGGATACGACAAGGGACGCGGCCCGCTGGTCCAAATCTCCTGGCTCGCGATTTCCGGTGTGCTGCTTTCTCATTGGTGGTGCCCCAATGGAGTACGCGTTGCAGTTCTCCGGCGGTTCGGTGCCGACATCGCCGACGGGGTCCTGATTCGACACCGCGTCCGTATCCACTGGCCGTGGAAACTGACGGTCGGAGCAGACTCGTGGATCGGCGAGGGAACATGGATACTCAATCTCGAACCCGTCACGATAGGGGCGAATACGGCTATCTCGCAGGATGTCCTCCTGTGTACGGGCAGTCATGATCACCGAAGTCCCACATTCGAGTTCGACAATGCTCCCATCGTCATCGGTGACCAAGCATGGATCGCCGCCCGTGCGACGATACTCCGCGGTGTAACGATCGGGGACAACGCAATCGTCGGCGCGACGGCTTTGGTGACGTCCGATGTTCCCGCCGGAGCCACGATGTTGGCGCCACGGGCCGGCGCTGCACGATGAAGATACTGCAGATCGTCACTCTCTTCTCACCGGACGCCGCCTACGGAGGGCCTATCAGGGTCGCCCTAAATCAGTCGAAAGCATTGCAGGACAATGGGCATGACGTAACTATCGCCGCGGGTGAGCGTGGATACGCGGTGCCACCGACACGCGAGCAGGGTATCGCTCTGCAATTGTTTCCGGCGCGAACCGTGATCCCCAAAATCGGGTACGCGGGAATCGGCGCGCCGTCGATGCTTGTGTGGCTTCGCAAGCACGTCCGAGAATTCGACGTCGTGCACATTCATCTCGCGCGTGACCTGGTGACCCTTCCTGCCGCGAAATTGGCTCTTGCATACGGTATTCCAGTTTTCGCACAAACTCACGGGATGATCGACGAGACAGACAAATTGCTGGCAAGGCCGTTGGACGCTGCTTTCACGATCCCGGTCCTCAAACGAGCACGGACAGTGTTCTATCTGACCGAACGAGAGCACACAGACCTGCAGTCTGTTGTCGGAGACAGTCGCGTCAACTTGGTGGAACTCAACAACGGGATCCCCGAGGCCGAAGACCTCGAGTCACGGCCAGTCAACAGTTGCGACCCGCCCGAGGTCCTCTACCTAGCACGACTACAGGCAAGAAAGCGACCCCAGGTCTTCGTCGAAGCCGCAAAAGAGTTGTTGGACAGCGGACACACGGCGCGCTTTTCGATAGTCGGACCGGATGAGGGTGAAGCAGAAGCCGTCAACCGACTGATCGAACGCTCCGGACATAGCAATTGCATCCAGTACGAAGGCCCACTACCGTTCGACAAGTCTCCCGAACGATTTCGTCAAGCCGCTGTATATGTCTTGCCCTCCGTGAACGAACCGTTCCCGATGTCTGTACTCGAGGCGATGGCCGCTGGACTGCCCGTAGTCGTCACCGACACGTGCGGCCTCGCACCACTGATCCGGGATGGTCGGTGTGGCCTCGTGACCGATGACGCCACCGAATCAGTGACCGCGGCGATCTCGTCGCTCTTGAAGGATCCCGTCGCCGCTGCAGAGATGGGCGCCCGCGCGCGAAATGTTGCTCGCGAACGACTAGGAATGCCTGCCGTTCGTGCGGTGCTCGAAACCCAGTACGGGCTCTGAGCGGCTCCCACATCTGCACTACAGGAAGTAATTGTGAAATCCACTCGCCCCAAGGTCCGTCGACGCGTACTCGTTCTCAGCGGGATTGTCGGCGGACTTACTGCAATCACTGCCGCCGGCTGGCCGGTCTACGTCGATCCGGTGATCGACACACCCGAAATGGCCGACGCGATAGTTGTTCTCGGCGGTGATCACGACGGCAGAGAAGAATACGGACTGTCCTTGGCCGAGCAGGGCTACGCGCCCCAGATCATCTTTTCGAATCCGTATCGAAGCAATGATCCGAGGATCACCGCAATATGCGAGGGCACCTACGACTTCGAGGTCAGCTGTTTCAAGCCAGATCCGTCGACCACGCGTGGTGAAGGACAGGAGATTCGGCGTCGCGCCGAGGCACAGGGATGGAAGCGTGTCATCGTTGTGACCTTCGTTCCCCATGTCTCTCGCAGTCGCTACATCATCAACCGTTGCTGGGACGGTGACATCGACGTAGTCGCGGACCCCCGACCACTTCCGGTCTGGGTCTGGGCCGCGAACTATGTGTGGCAAACCGCCGGGTATGTTCGCGCCCAGTTCCAGGAATGCTGACTGCCTCTGTCCGGTCAGTACGCTCCGTCGCTCCTGAGCACTGCGGATACGGTCCTGGTGATGATCGAGATATTCTGCGCCGCAGACCAATTCTCCACGTAGGAAGAGTCGAGACGAACAGATTCTTCCCAGGAGAGATCACTGCGACCACTTACCTGCCAGAGACCGGTGATGCCAGGCTTGACCAGCAGGCGCCGGGCAACCTCGTCGTCGTACATCTCGACCTCGCGACGCAATGGCGGCCGCGGGCCGACAACGCTCATCTCTCCGCGAATGACGTTGAAGAACTGCGGTAGCTCGTCGATACTCAATCGACGAAGGATCTTGCCGACGGACGTGATTCGTGGATCCTCACGCATCTTGAACAACACACCTCCGGCGCCTTCGTTGTCCCCCATCAGATCGACAACCTGCTGATCGGCGCCTTCCACCATGGTACGAAACTTGAACATGGGGAACGGTTTCCCGTTGAGGCCGATGCGTTCCGCCTTGTAGAACACCGGGCCTTTGGACGTGAACTTGACTGCAGCGGCAGCGGCGAGCATGACCGGCGCCACGAGGAGGATCATCAGCATCGAGAACACCGCGTCGAAAACAGCGGGCTCAAGCCGGTTCGCGCCCTGGTAGCGCGGCCGCGCAACGTGAATCAACGGGAGTCCCGCCGCAGGGCGAAACATCAAGCGAGCCTTCGACACATCGGCCACGACCGGTGAAACCACCATGTCGACGCCCTCGGCTTCGAGGTCCCACATCAGTTTGCGAATGCCCACCTGTCCGAGGTCTTCGGTCCCGGTTACGATGACGGTGTCTGCGCCACTTGCGCGCATCGCCTCGACTACCTCGAACTCGTTGCCCATTACCGGGACTGCTGCTCCGTCGACAACGATGTGATCGTCCAACGCGGTCGCCCGACGCGGAATGCACGCTCCCACAACGTCGTAGCCTGCCGAGGATTCCCGCACGAAGGCACGCGTAGTAGCAACGACGGACGCATGTCCACCAACCAACAGCACCGAGTTACGGCAATCCCCGATCGCACGCTTCTTTCGAATGTCGCGTCGCCAGAGGTAGCGTCCGAGAAGCAGCGCAGCGAGTCCGACGGGCAGTGCGATCATGAGGTAGCTTCGCGCAATTCCCACGCCCAGAATGATCCCGGCCAATGCGCCTACTCCGAAGACCTGGCCGGTAGCGAGCAGTACCTTCTCGTACTCGTCACTGCCCTCGCCCAGCATCGCCTGATGACGGCTACGCCCCCGTGCGAGGACGATCATCCACAGTCCGCCCAACGCTGCAGACGCGATCACTTTAAGTGGTGTCAGCCACTCGATGGGATGCGGCCACATACTGCCGATCTGAGCGAGTGCGATCACGAACAGGACCGTGATCGAATCGCTCACTGCGATCCGCTTCCGGTATGCCCGGCGCCAGTCTGTTCCGACATGAGCGGAATCCTGCGATACCGCCGACCGGCTCTCCACCTCAGCATGAACGCTCATTTGCCATCAGTCTTTCTTGTCATACGAACGGCGTCAGCGGATCGAACGGCTTGGGGGATCGCTGATCGGTAGCCACCGCGAGCGTCCAGGTACGGCAACACCCCGCCGGTTGCCGTACCTCGCTGCTCGCAGTGCAGAAATGAACCGTCATCGGACCCCCCTACATAACCGCCGATCAAAGGCCAATTCATGCAAGAAAACGACCCAGTGTTGCTCATTTCGTACGTAAACATACCTTAAGTTTGTTTCAACTGCACTCACCAAGCCCAAGCTATTTTCCGATTGCCAGGTGATTACCGGGCAATTACGTCAAAGTGGGCTAATCCTCCACGTCTTCGAGACGTCTTCCCTCACGAATCCGAATGTCGGCGATCAGCATGTCCAGGGCGCCCAGGAGTGCAGTGTCGGCGCGTCGGCACTGCTCGATCAGAGCTTCCAGATCAGCTTCATCGGCGCTTTCGATCACACCAGCTTTGGCGGCCCTGCTCAGTACTTTTTCGGCGAGGAGCAACGGCGGCTGCGACCGAGCGATGCCGTCCATGGATGACGCGCGAGCCTTCTCGGCAGCCTTCAAAGCGTCCCACGCCCGCTCTTGCTCAGCGATGTCGACCGCCCCGGAACTGACCAGGTGCGGGCTGCGGTGCACGAGTTTCGCGATCAATGCACCGGCCACGTCGTCCAATTCGAAAACACCGTGTGCTTGAGCGATCCGCGAGTGGAACAACACCTGAAGCAACAGGTCTCCGAGTTCCTCCCGAAGATCGCTCTCGTCGTCGCTTCGAATCGCGTCGAGTACCTCGTAGGTCTCCTCGACGAGGTAAACGGAGAGGCTCTCGTGCGTCTGGGTCGACTCCCAACCGCCGCGATTCCACAACCGGTCCATGATCGACGCCGCTTCCACCAGTCGATCGCCGTGAATGGGTTTGGCGCGAATCATCTTTACCCCAGCGGCAGACAACGCCGCGATCTTCGGCTCGGCGGTGTCCATCATCACAGTCACCGCGGCGCCGGGTGTCGTGGCCGGCAGTGCGCCGCGTACCGAGTCGGGGACGTCCGGGTCGATATCGATCGCGCCGGACAGGAACGGGAGCGCCTCCAGCGGAAAGACATGCGGCCGCAAAGGATCGAGCAGTACGACGACGGGCGATTCGTTCACCGTGTGCTCACGCCTCGACCAGGACGGCACCGGCGGCGCGCCCGTCAATCGCCAGGATGAAGTCCGCGATGTACTGGAGCAATTCGACGTCCCGCAGGCGATCCGAGCCGACTCCGCCGGTGCGAGGCAGCGGGAGTTGCACGAGCCCGGTCGTTGCCCGGTACTGCGCGCTCGGATAGATCCTCTTGAGCCTGATCTGTTTGGAATCGGGCAGTGACATAGGCGAGATCTTGAGCTGAGTTCCGGTGACGGCGACTTCCTCCAGTTGATACTCGCGGCAGAGCAGTCGAAGCTTGGCCCCCGAGATCAGCCGTCGAACCTCTTCGGGCAGTGGGCCGTAGCGATCGACCAGTTCTTCGACTACGGCAGCGATGCCGTCGGAATCAGTTGCCGCAGCGAGCTTGCGGTACCCCTCCAACCTGAGCCTGTCACTGGTGACGTAGTCGGGCGGGATGTGCGCGTCCACCGGTAGGTCGATCCGGACTTCCTTCGTGCCCTCGTCCATTGTGATCGGTTTGCCGTCGGCTGCAGCCCGGAAGGCTTCGACCGCCTCACCGACCAGCCTGACGTACAGATCGAACCCGACCCCCGCGACGTGGCCGGACTGCTCTGCGCCCAGAACATTTCCGGCTCCACGGATTTCGAGGTCCTTCATCGCGACGGCCATACCCGCGCCGAGGTCCGAATTCTGCGAAATCGTTGCCAGTCGGTCGGATGCCGTTTCCGTCAAAGGCTTTTCGGCCGGGTACAGGAAATAGGCGTATCCACGTTCACGACTACGCCCGACGCGTCCGCGAAGCTGATGCAACTGCGAGAGGCCCAGCGAATCCGCACGTTCGACGATCAGTGTGTTCGCGTTCGAGATGTCCAGACCGGTTTCGATGATCGTGGTACAGACCAACACGTCGAAGTCGCGTTCCCAGAATCCTTGCACGGTCTTTTCGAGAGTGTCCTCGTTCATCTGACCGTGCGCGACGACGACGCGAGCCTCCGGGACGAGTTCACGGATCTTCTTGGCTGCCTTGTCGATCGAGCTGACACGGTTGTGTACGTAGAAGACCTGGCCGTCGCGCAGAAGTTCACGCCGGATGGCCGCGGCAACCTGCTTGTCCGCATACGCGCCGACGTACGTGAGGATCGGATGACGTTCTTCCGGCGGTGTGAGGATCGTGGACATCTCGCGGATCCCGGCCATGCTCATCTCGAGAGTACGAGGAATCGGGGTAGCCGACATCGTCAGGACGTCGACGTGGGTGCGTAACGCCTTGATGTGTTCCTTGTGCTCGACTCCGAATCGCTGTTCCTCGTCGACGATCACAAGCCCGAGGTCCTTCCAGCGAATACCGGTCTGCAGCAACCTGTGAGTACCGACGACGATGTCGATCTCACCTTCCGCCATGCCGGCGATGATTTCCTTCGAGTCCTTGGCGTCGGTGAACCGGGACAGCCCTCGCACCTTCACCGGGAACGACGCCATTCGTTCGGTGAAGGTCTGAAGATGTTGCTGTGCAAGCAGAGTCGTCGGCACCAGCACCGCCACTTGCTTGCCGTCCTGCACTGCCTTGAACGCGGCGCGGACGGCGATCTCCGTCTTGCCGTACCCGACGTCACCGATGACCACCCGGTCCATCGGAACCGGCTTCTCCATGTCGGCCTTGACCTCACTGATAACGGTCAACTGGTCGATCGTCTCGGTGAACGCGAATGCGTCTTCGAGTTCCTTCTGCCACGGTGTGTCCGGGCCGAACGCATGCCCGGGAGCAGCCTGACGCGCTGCGTAGAGCTGAACCAGCTCGCCCGCGATCTCACGAACTGCCTTGCGGGCCTTACGCTTGGTGTTTGCCCAGTCGGATCCACCGAGCTTGCTCAGCGCCGGCAACTCCCCACCGACGTATCGGGAGAGTTGATCGAGCGATTCCATCGGGACGAACAGACGATCGCCCGGGTGACCGCGCTTGCTCGGCGCGTATTCGATGACCAGGTATTCACGACGCGCCCCACCGATGGTGCGTTCGACCATTTCGACGAACCGGCCGATACCGTGCTGATCATGCACGACCATGTCCCCTGCCGACAGCGCGAGGGGATCAACCTGATTGCGGCGCTTGGCCGGCAAGCGCTTTCCGTCGCCGACCGCAGCAACGCGGTTGCCGGTCAGATCGGACTCGGTGACGATCACCATCCCAGGCGTCGAGTCGTCGCCGGCGAGTACCAGTCCGTCATGCAGTGATCCGCGGAGCACCGCGACCTGTCCACGGGCGGGGGTAGCGCCGGCATCGAGCATCTTGGCGGGCACTTCGGCTTCACCGAGTCGCTCCACGACGCGGCTTGCGGTTCCGGCACCTGCCACCACGATCGCCGCGCGACCGCCCGTGCTCACGTGCGCCCGAAGGCTGACGAACAGCTCGGCCAACAGGTCGTCGGAACCGCGCACCTGCGGTGCCGCATGCACCGGGAGTTCGAGTTCTTCACCGTTTCCCGACGCCAGCGGGCTGACTGTCCACCAGGGTCTGCCGGCAGCTTCGGCAGATTCGCGAACATGACGAAGCGACCGGTACGCGGAGGCCCCGAGATCGACTCCTCCGCCGTTGAGGATCGACGTGTCGAGCGGTGCAGCGCCGCCGATCGACGCCGCCGTCCACGATGCTTCCAAGAATTCCTGGCCGGTGCGCACCAGGTCGGTGGCGCGGGTGCGCACCTTTTCCGGATCACACAGAAGAATGTGCGCCCCTTCAGGAAGTACATCGGAAAGTAGCTGCAGTTCACCGGGTTTGAGAACCGGGAGCAGAGCTTCCATCCCCTCGACGGGGATACCTGCCGAGATCTTGTCCAGCATCTCGACCAACGACGCGTCAGCCTGGTTCTCAGCAGCGAGTGCGGCAGCTCGATCACGAACATCAGCTGTCAAAATCAGTTCACGACACGGCGGCGCGATCACGGAATCGACGTCGACGTCCGCTAGCGAACGCTGATCGGCAACTGAGAAGTAGCGAAGCTCCGATACCTCGTCACCCCAGAATTCGATACGGACCGGATGATCCGCCGTCGGCGAGAACAGGTCGAGAATGCCACCACGGACCGCGAACTCACCACGCTTTCCCACCATGTCGACGCGGCTGTACGCCATCTCCACGAGACGAACCAGAACGGAATCGAAATCGACCTCGGTGCCGACGCGCAACGTGATCGGTTCTATCTCGCCCAGGCCTGGTGCCATCGGCTGAACGAGAGAGCGCACCGTGGTGACGATCACCCGAAGTGGCGATCCGTACGAGGCGTCGTCTGGTCTGGCGAGTCTGCGCAGTACCTCCACCCGTCGCCCAACGGTATCCGCGCTCGGCGACAGTCGCTCGTGCGGCAATGTTTCCCACGACGGAAACTGCGCCACGCCTCCACCGAGCATCTCGGTGAGTTCCGAAGTCAGATCGTCGGCTTCACGACCGGTGGCCGTCACCAGCAGCACCGGCGTGCGAGCGGCGAGTGCAGCGGCGATGAACGGCCGAGCCGGCTTCGGAGCCACGATGTCCAAGGCGGCCGAGCCGATGGATTCGATCACCGGAGTGAACGCGGCATCTGCGAGGGCGACCTCGGCGAGTCCAGCGAGCGCAGTCTGGGCAGAGGACAAGGAAGTCAACGAACGCGCTCCTGAACAGTAATGACGGGTTGCGGACGCACAGCCCGAGCGCAATATCCCCACCGAGGCAGAGTTGTGCGCCGGTTCGATTCTATCGGTGTGCGATCTCGCAGCGCAGTCCGATCCGTTCAGTTTCCCGTAGCACTCGTCTTCTTCGACGTCCGCTTGGACGGCGAGGATTGTGTGACCGGAGTGATCGGCGGCGCCACGGCCACACTCACGTGCGAGTTGAGCGCCCGAACGCGACCGATCACTTTCGTCGCCTGACCGGTTCTCCGTAGGCGTACAGTCCTGCGACCGTTCGGCGCGAGGTGGAACCAGGAGTCTTCGGGCTCGAAGCCCTGCAGTTCGAGGGCAACGTATTGGGCTGAAGCATCCGTCGAGACGTCGACTACCCACTCCGAGTCACCGACGTTGCGCGCTGTGGCAACAAGTCCGACCGATCGCTCGCGAGGCCGCGCCGAGCCACCCAGGAGGTGGACCACTTCGTCCACCATCTCGCCGTCTTCGTCCTCGAGTGTGACGGTGACGGCGTCGTATGTCCGCGCCCCGAACCGAAAGACGTGAGTGAGGTCGGTGAAACGGCCGACAAGGCTGTCCACGGACCAGGTCAGACTTGAATGCGCTTCCACCTTGACCGGTAGCGCGACGTCGACCGGGACGACACCTGACCGACTGTGCGCTCGAAACCTGATCTCGCCGACGACAGGTTCGGCGGTCTCGTTGATCGCGTCGAGCCTCAATCCGTCCATACCGTCGTCCGTGACGAGGAGCGCAATCGGTTTGGCGCTCCTACGGAGCACGAACCACGGAGCTTTGGGGCTGCCGCTCCAATCGAGGACCCCCCATCCCGGTCCGGGCTCCAGGTCTCGCAGTGCGAGTGTCAAGGCGCCGTCGCACCGAGAGTCCGGGCGACGCCAGTATCCGAGCGTCGATGCGAACGCCTCACATACAGCTGCTCGCCCCAGGTCGAGATAGCGTTCCGGGTCGGACCACCGGACTTCACGAGCGTCTTCGCCGAAAAGCGCGTAGACGTAGTGGTCCCGAACATCCTCGAAATCCCACGACGATCCGTTGTCCCTAGGCACCGCGGCTTTCCATGCCGGGTGGTGCCCCGCGACGGCGAGTGAACCGAATTCGTTCTCGATCACGGCATTCGACGGTGGAATCGAAAATGCCAATGATTCGGTCGCAAAACGTACTCGCGCGCTGAGCACGTCGGCCAGTGGACGACGATAGGCACCCACCCCGAAGTAGTGAGCGACCCCGCTTCCGACATGCGTTGCCAATTGCTCGCCCCCGCGAGGCGCCGAGGGGGACGACGTCACGTACTCGAGTTCGGGTGCCACCGTCGAGATCAACTCCGGCAGTCTCGAATGAATGAGCGGGATGTGTTGATCGACCAAGCCCAGCATGGTCGGCTGCTGTTCGGTCTCGCTGCCGCCGCAGAAGACTGCCAAAGCGGGATTTCCGCGCACTCTGTGCAAGAACTCGGTGACCTCGGAGGCAACGAGTTCGAAGAATTCGTCGGTGTCGGGCGGATCGAGCGTCGCCAACATCATGTCCTGCCACACGAGAATGCCCAGTCGCGCGCATTCCTCCCAGAAGTGGTCGCTCTCGTAGACCATCGTCCCCGGGATTCGAATCATGTTCAGGCCGGCCTCTGCCAGGCGTTCCAAGACGCGAGTGGTGCCGGCGTCGCCTTGAAGCGAGATCGGGTCGGTCGGCACCCACACCGAACCACGGCAGTACACCCGGATGCCGTTGACATACAAACGGAATCCACCATCGGATCTGTCGACCTCCACCGTCCGGAAGCCAACTGAACCGAGATGCTCGGAGACTCCGACCGCTTCCATCGTCACCGGATAAGTGCGCGGGGTGCCATGAGTGTGCGGCCACCACAACTTCGCTTCCGGCACTTCGACGACGCCGGACACCTCGAGAAATCCATCCGGTCCGGCGGATACAGCCAATTGCCGCGAGTGTTCGCCGACACGCACGGTCACGTACTCCAGCGAGGCCGGCAATCCGGTGAGCCGAGCACTGACGGCAACGCGACCGGTTGTGCCGTCAACACTCGCATGCTTGACAGCAGAGACTACGGCGGCAATCCCCTTGTCCAACAAGCGGATACCCCGCCACGGACCCACCGGTACCGGTACACCACTGAACACGGGAGCCATACCGAGCATCGTGGTTCGGATCCACCGAAGGCCCTGTTCACGGACCATCGACGAGCGCCAACGTCCTCGAGGACGCCTCGATCTCAAAATCGCGGAGAGAGAATGAAAATGAACAGCCACCTGGACACGTTTACCAGCGCCGACTCCGGCCGGAATGCTCACTTCCCCAGGTGCGAACATGGATTCAGTGGACGCGACACGGACACCGCCGATCCAGACATCCGCAAACGCCGTCATACCGTCGAACTGGAGCAGCCACGACCCCTCACCGGTCGTGGCCACGGTAGTCACGAACCACCAGTCCGATGATGAAACAGACGATTCTGAAACAGACGACGACGAAACGGACTTCGTGCGTCCGGCGTCCGTCTGCTCCGCACGTAACGCACCGACGACTGTTCCAGGCACGGACGCTGCGACCCACTCGGTCACGGCTTCGAGGGCATCCGGGTCGGATATGGATCCGGGTTCGGTTGCAGCGCATCGCCATATCGCGCCGGCCAGCAGGTCTGCTGACGAACGAGGCACTGTTAGACCAACCTCAAGTGTCGATGCGAGTCGACGCCGACTGTGTCGGCAACGATTTCCATCGCCCTCTTCCACGACACGGCCATCTCGTCGAGTTGCTCACGCGGGTCCACCGCGCGGCCCCTGGAGGCACGCGCCATCTGAAACTGCACGCTCTTGGCACCGGATGCCACTTTGCGGAAATCTGGCGCAGCTTCGCCTGTCCCGGAGAAACCTGCAGTGTCCAAGAACTCGCTGGCGTCGGCAGCCAGCTCCGCGCTGGCCCCGCACTGACGAAGTAGCCCGAAGGACCAGAGGTGAAACGCATCCATACCCGCCCCCTGCACCCATTCGAGGTCGTCGATCACCTTGCGTCCCAGCTCTCGCACCGGATTACCCACCGCTCGAACCGCTACATTCCGCCGAGCCACTTCGGCGATGTTTCCGGCGTTGGTCGCGTGAACCGGATTCAACCTGATCTGTTCGACGTAGGGCACGAACGAAGGAAGTGAGGAACGATCGAGATCGAAGACGCCGGAGAAATCGTCGCCTCGCAGCAAGTAGTACCCGCTGTTGTGAAAGTACTCGAGCTCGCCGGCAACGCGATCGATCCGATTGGGCACGATCGTGGTCTTGGTGTGCCCCTCGTGATAGCTCGTTCCAAGAGTATCGGGAAGCCAGTATCCGTCCACTTCAACCGTCGACAGCATCCCAACCGCGAGGTTGTCCTCGACATGGATCAGCGGTGCCCGCCAGACGTTCATCTCGGCGACTTCGATTCCGTACAGCGCGTAGATGTCCTCGGCCTTGAGCTTGAGGAACGTCCACTGAGTCCCGTCGAACCGCGATGAGAAGGCACATGCCAATGCCGGGACGGGGTCCAATCCCAGCGAATGCAACACTTCGATCCACAGATCCGTGTAGCAGTTGGTCTGCGCCCACACGCGGTCGTCCTGATGCAACGAATGGGGCCTGTAGCGATCAGGTGAAATGTCGATGAGCCGTGACATCAGATGCCCATTCGTTCACGAACGGAGGTTGGCCATGCAGCCACGTCAAGACCATGAGTCCGCAACAAGGACAACGCGATTCGCTCCATCCCGAAGCCGACGCACGAGCTGTGTGCCACCTCCCCCTGCGCCGTTCGGATGTCGAAGTTGACACCGAAATGGTCGAGATGGTTGTTCGAGGACACGATCGCCGTGCCCTCGTCGAGATCTCCGTAGAGCCGAACCGTCAGTTCCGTCTTGAGATTCTCTTCACGCTGGTTGGCTGCAAGCATCTTTCCGGCGCGCCCGAAGAAAGGATCATTGGCGATCACCGGGGTAGCGTCGAGTTCGAGCCGGCCGAGCACCTCGAGCCCCCGCTCGATCCAGTGCTCGCGATGCGCTCGCGCTGCCGCGGCGTCACCGATCGTCACGAACTCGTGCATCCGAAACGCCTGCATGCGAGCCGGATCGATCGCCGGTTCGTGCCGGAAGCAAAAACCGTAGATGTCCAGCAGCACTCCGCCTTCGGGGAGAACTCCGGTATACCGCGCATAGGCAGGATGGCACGCTGCGGACACGAGCATGGTCTCGGTCGGCTCGAGGTGGCGGTCCCACGATTGTCCCTCGGCGCGATCGGCCAGCAGTCGCGCGTGATCGCGATTGGAACCAGCGAAGGTGTTGATGGCGCCGGTGAGGTTGGGAAACGAAGCGATGTAGTCGGTGCGCTCGAAACTGCTCCGCGGGAACACCGGCGGGAACCGCAGCCGAGACGCGGCGTCGCCTGGCCCCGCTGCAATCACCACTCGGTCGATACCGTCGACGATGTCCTCGAACACTCCGGAACGCCCGTAGAGTCCCGGCACCTCCGTCTCGACGAGAAGTCCTTCGACGAGCAGTTCACGTTGAAATGCAGCCCGGGCCCGATCCAGATCGGTCTCGCCTGTCACAGTCTCGGTCGTCACAGTCTCGTTCGTCATAGCGTTCCCCGGTATCCGATAGCCATGTGCGCTGAACCTGCCATGATTCGATCGTTGTTCACCATCACCGCTGCGCCGTGCGCGTCACGAAGGTGCCGACCGAGCGAGAATTCGGTGTCCTCGCGATATCCCGAGATTCCACAGATCAACATTGTCTGCCCCACGATTTCCACCACCGCTGTCGACGCTGTGACTTTCAGGTTGTTCATTGCGAGCGAAAATCCCACCGCTCCCGTCGCCTCGAAATCGGCAACGCCTTCCTCCGCGTGGACTGCGCGGTCGTACCTGCGTGCAGAGGCGCCGACGAGATCGGCGAATTGTTGTGCCGAAGCGGCAACTTCGGCGAGCCGCAGCGCTCCGGGGGAAGTGACCCCGGGCTGCTTGCGGGCGGCGGCACGCACGTACTTGCGCGCCTTCTCGACTGCAGCGTCGGCAATTCCCAACCACACCGAACTCCAGACGACGTGCGAGACCGGAAGCATCGTGTGGGTGGAGATATCGGAATACGGTACGTCGGCGACCATCTCCGGCGTCGAGGTGGCCCGAAGGATGTAACCGAGACTGCAAGTTCCCCTCAGCCCCAGTGTGTTCCACTCGGTGGTGCGTTCGAGCGTCAGGTCTGGGGTACGACACACCACGAGAACCTGATCGTTCGGCTGACTCTCCGGTGTTCGCCGAGCCGTCACGACTATCGCGTCGGAGTGTTCACCGTACGAAATGACAGGCGCGTTCTTGATCAACAGCAGGTGACCGCCCAAGTCTTCCACCGCGCAGTAACTCCGGCTGACGTCACCACCGATTCCCAGCTCAGTGGTTGCCGATGCCAACAGCAATTGCTTGTCGACCGTTTCTTCGACAAACTCGCGTAGTGCTTCGGTGTTGCCGTGCTTGACCAACGAGTATATCTGCGTCTGATGCATCGCGAAAATCATTCCGCTTGCTGCACAGCGTGTTCCGATCACACGGGCGATCTGCGACACTTCCTGCAGCGAGAGCCCTTCGCCGCCTAGTTCCCTCGGCACAGCTACGGACAGCAGCCGTTCGCTTCGCATGGCGTCGACAGCTTCACGCGGAAACCTTGCTTCTGCATCGACTTCGTCGGCCCACACCGCTGCAACTTCGTCGGCCAACCGTGCGGCCCGCTCGAGGGCCGTTCCGGTGGAGCACTGCGATTGCGGAGCGTTCATGCAGCACCCAACTCCGTCAACGCACCCTCGATCGCCTTGACGCTTGCGAAAGTACTCTTCCGCAACAACTCGTCAGGGAACTCGATGTCGAACGAATCCTCCAGCGCCAACATGACATTCACGCTCGCGTGCGACGTCAAACCCAACTCGTAAAGATCGGCCTCTCCGTCGATCGTGCTCACGTCGACTGCCAGCCGACCGTGCTCGACGAGCACTTTCCGAATTGCCTGATCAATCATCAGCGATGTCGTCCTTCTTTTCGATGCGAGCGCCCGAGCGTGTTGCGATCACCATTGCGATGGCCACGTCCGCTTCGTGCGAGATAGATACTTGAAAATCGTGCAGATCCTGGGCCCGCGCGAGTTCCGCGGCATTACCGGACAGTGTCACCCCACAGCCACCCCACTCGGCCCGAGTGATTTCGATGGAACTCCACGGAACGGGAACGTCACCAGGCCGCAGTACCTTCACCACAGCCTCTTTGGCGGCGAAACGTGCAGCCAATCGTTGATCCCGCGCCGGCCCGGTGCAGGTCTGCAATTCGTGCGGGGTGAAGGTCCGATCGAGATACCTCCGCCCGAAGAGTTCGATACTTCGAGTGACATCCACGACGTTCACTACGTCACAGCCGATCCGCGGGCCGATGTCGAGCATCGGCGTCGGCGCAGTGTCACCCATCTGTTGACTCCCCATCTGGGGTCGTACACGCCGGGCAGCCCCCTATGCTGCCCGGTGCGCCGACGCCGTCACCCTGCCCTGACAAACCTTCATTCTCAGCAATTCTTCAGCTACCGATAGAACATACCGCAATCCGAAGATTGACGGCAAGATCGGACTTCCAGATTCCCATCAACACTATAAACATACTCTTAGTTTGTTTCGAATGCAGAACAAAGAGAACAATGTCCCTACCAGGACATTTGCAGCAAATTGACCAAGGAGCAGTGCGGAGAGCCAGTGATTTCAGTGATCACTGGCAAGGCGACGGGCCGCGAATTGCCTGAAGTACTCCACTTTCGATTCCGGGACCACGATCGGCAGTATCAAGTTCCACGATGCCTTCATGGAGTCCGAAAGCTCACGAACGGTCCCGGTCGCGGCTGCCATCAGCCGAACTCCCGACGCAACTTCCAACAGGAAACGAGCAATGTCAGCAGAATCCGCGTCCGAACGCAGATCACCTTCGTCGGCCGCACGGCTGGCAAGTTCACGGTAAATGTCGAGCCACACGTCCAGAGTCGCCGGCCCGGAGCCCCGATAGTCCCCGATCTCGACCAACAAGCGGAACGTAGCTCTAACCATGGCGTCATGCGCACCGATGTCGACGATGACCGACGAAATACCGATCAGTGACTCGAGCGCGGGAGTTCGACGGTCCAACCAGAGCTCACATTTTGCGTCGAAACGTGCCGAACCCTCGTCGATCACCGCCCGCGCGAGTTCTTCCTTGGACCCGAAATGGAAGTACAGGGCGCCTTTGGTCACCTGCGACTCGGCGATGATCTCGCTCAAGCTGGCATTGGCATAGCCCAGGCGCAAGAACACACCCGCTGCTCCGCGCAGCACCGAATCACGGGTGGCTTCTGCCCGCTCTTGCCTCACCATCGATCCGGCCTCCAATCACCACACATCGAACGAATTCTTGGTCTTACCCGTTCACAGCGTCAAAATGGATGGCACGGTTCGGCATTCAACCCACCCTGCAAACAAATGAGACATTTGCCCATCAAACGATCGTGATACAGCGAACACAGCTTAGACCGCGATCCATCTCTGCGCGGCAGGCGCGCCTGGTTAACCCTCCAATTGTGGATCGGCTTCCAGATTCGTCAGCCCATTCCAACACAAATTCACGAGGTGAGCGGCGACAACTTCCTTCGACGGAGTCCGTTCGTCGAGCCACCAAGTAGCCGTAGTGGACACCATGCCGACAAGCGCCTGTGCGTACATCGTTGCTAGTCCGGGGTCGAAACCGCGTCTGGAGAAGTCCCCCGCCAATAGGTAGCCCACCTGACTGATCGCATCGTTGAGGAGGCTCGAATATGTCCCACTGGGCGCGACAACGGACGAATCGCGCACGAGTATCCGAAATCCGTCGGTATGCTCTTCCACGTAGGTGAGCAAAGCCAACGCAACCCGCTCGACTCGAACTCTCGAGCGATTTTGTGAGAGCGAAGACGTGATCATCTCGAGGAGTCGCGACATCTCCCGGTCCACTACGACGGCGTACAGCCCCTCCTTGCCGCCGAAGTGCTCGTACACGACAGGCTTGGACACGTTCGCGCGCTGGGCGATCTCCTCGATCGAGGTCGCTTCGTATCCCCGTTCGGCGAACAATGCCCGCCCGATCTCGATCAGCTGTTGCCGACGTTGGGTACCGGTCATCCGGATCCGTGTCACTCGTTCGGGAACTGGATCCCCGCCACCCGAACCGGACACCGTCGCCATTGTCTTCCTCTCGCCGACACACAAATCACTGCTGTGGACGCTCAGCCTATCGGGACTTCGGGGGCCCGATCGGAGGAGCGGTTCGACCTACGGCGGGTCGGCATGCGATTATTCTTTCGCGCGTTCGGCCGCAAGGCTCGGCAATGCGTGGCAATCCGCCGTGGTGTAATGGCAGCACCTCTGATTTTGGTTCAGATAGTTCAGGTTCGAGTCCTGGCGGCGGAGCTGGTGAACAACATGCTTTCCCGAGCGGAATGTATGTCTTGATCGACAGTTTGATCGACAGAGGGAGCTCAAACCAGTGCAGACCGCCGTGATCGTTCTCGCAGCGGGTGCCGGTACACGAATGAAGTCGAAGACTCCCAAGGTCCTCCACACTCTCGCCGGACGCAGCATGCTGGCACATTCGCTTCACGCGGCAACCTCACTGAATCCCACGCACCTGGTGACCGTCGTCGGTCACGATCGTGAGCGTGTCACCGAAGCCGTGAACGCAGTCGCCGGGGAACTGGACCGTTCCGTCACCGTCGCTGTTCAGGACGAGCAGAAGGGCACCGGGCACGCTGTCAGTTGTGGGCTCGAGGGGTTGCCGGCCGACTTCTCCGGGACCGTACTCGTCACAGCCGCCGACGTGCCTCTGCTCGACGGAAAGACCATCGCAGACCTCCTCGCCCAGCACACGGCTGCTCCCGCGGCCGCGGTGACGGTGTTGACGTCGACGGCCGTCGACCCCACCGGCTACGGGCGAATCCTTCGTACGACGGACGGCGAGGTGAACGCCATAGTCGAGGAGAAGGAAGCCACCGATTCGCAGCGCTCGATCACCGAGGTCAATTCAGGGGTCTACGCCTTCGACTTCGAAACTCTGCGCGACGCGCTGGCGTCCCTCGACTCCAACAACGCACAACACGAGTTCTATCTCACCGATGTGATCATGATCGCCCGTCGCGCGGGCAAGCGTGTTCGTGCTCAGCACATCGCGGATTCGGTTCTCGTCGCGGGCGCCAACGATCGCGTGCAGCTCTCGACGCTCGCCCGCGAGATGAACCGTCGGATCCTCGAGAAGTGGATGCGTGCCGGCGTCACCGTCGTCGATCCTGCGAGCACATGGATAGATTGCGACGTGCACGTCGCACAGGACGTGACGCTCCTGCCCGGAGTTCAGTTGACCGGCACGACCTCGGTGGGCGAAGACGCCGTGATCGGCCCGGATACCACCTTGGACAACGTGACCGTCGGTGAGCGCGCAGTAGTCGTCCGCTCGCACGGGACCGACTCCGTTGTCGGCGCGGACGCGACTGTGGGCCCCTTCGCCTATCTCCGGCCTGGTACCCGCCTCGGGGCACACGGCAAGATCGGCGCTTACGTGGAAACCAAGAACGCGGATATCGGCGAGCATTCGAAGATTCCGCATCTTACCTACGTCGGCGACGCCACCATCGGCCATCACAGCAATATCGGAGCTTCGAGCGTCTTCGTCAATTACGACGGGGTGAACAAGAGCCGTACTGTGGTGGGGTCGCATGTCCGAACAGGCTCCGACACCATGTTCGTCGCCCCTCTCGTCGTGGGAGACGGCGCATACACGGGTGCGGGCACGGTCTTGAAGAACGACGTACCGCCTGGGGCGCTCGCCGTCTCGGGTGGGGTGCAGCGCAACATCGAGGGCTGGGTCCAGAAGAATCGTCCCGGCACACCCGCGGCCGATGCCGCTGCAGCAGCTGCACAACCTGACGGCCCTGCAACAACCTGACAGCCCTGCACAACAGACAGCACAGATCACCACCAGATCGACCGGCAAGTACAAAAGGACGGCATGAACCAGTGACTGCGAATTGGATCGACAACCAGAAGAACCTGATGTTGTTCTCGGGTCGCGCACATCCCGAGTTGGCGGAGCAGGTGGCGAAGGAACTCGACATCCGCGTCACCCCGCAGACCGCGCGCGACTTCGCGAACGGTGAGATCTTCGTTCGATTCGAAGAGTCGGTTCGCGGCTCCGATGCGTTCGTCCTGCAGAGTCATCCGGCACCGCTGAACACGTGGGTGATGGAGCAGCTCATCATGATCGACGCTCTCAAGCGTGGATCGGCAAAGCGCATCACCGCCGTTCTTCCGTTCTACCCGTACGCCCGCCAGGACAAGAAGCATCGCGGACGCGAGCCGATCTCCGCTCGCCTGATTGCCGACCTGCTCAAGACCGCCGGCGCCGATCGCATCATCACGGTCGACCTGCATACCGATCAGATCCAGGGCTTTTTCGACGGCCCCGTCGATCACATGCACGCACACAGCCAGTTGGCCAACCACATTCGCGCGGGCTACAACCTCGAGAACATCACGGTGGTGTCCCCCGACTCGGGCCGCGTTCGTGTCGCCGAGAAGTGGGCCGACTCGCTCGGCGGTGCACCGCTGGCATTCATTCACAAGACGCGCGACCCGTTGGTACCCAACCAGGTCAAGTCCAACCGCGTCGTCGGTGAGGTCGAAGGTCGCACCTGCATCCTGATCGACGACATGATCGACACCGGCGGAACCATCGCCGGCGCGGTCAAGGTGCTCAAGGAGGCCGGTGCAGGTGACGTCGTCATCGCTGCAACCCACGGCGTCCTCTCCGACCCTGCGGCCGAGCGTCTGTCGACGTGTGGCGCGAAGGAAGTTGTTGTCACCAACACACTTCCGATCGACGAGTCGAAGAAGTTCCCGACGCTGACGGTGCTGTCCATCGCACCGCTGCTCGCTCGCACCATCAAGGAAGTTTTCGAGAACGGTTCTGTGACTTCGCTGTTCAACGGCAGCGCCTAGTCTCGCGCCGCACTACGGGCGCGTACCTGTGACTTCACGGTCACCGGTACGCGCCCGTCGTCGTCTTCGTGAAGGTCTCAGAAACAGACCACCCGGTCATCATGAAACCACCTGTGGGACACACGAATACCGCCGAATGCGGCGATTGACATGATTTTGATCACGCTCCCGTCGAGAAACCCAGGTCGATGTTGGGGCGGTGTTCACCGCGCCGCAATCTTCGCCTAGTGTGGCTCGTCGTGATCGACGCGCAAACCCTGGAATCCCGGCCCGAATCTCATTCCCTGAATTCATCAGTTCCGACGATCCGGCGGTGGCGCCCAGGATCTTGTGTCTGGTGCGGAGACGACAACTCCGTGGACATGTTCCGCAACGAACCCCGCTGCGGAAAATGCCGTGAAAACGAAGGCATCATCGACGACGCCAAGCGCTTCCTCGGCATGTACGGTCTGCGCCCGCTCGGCGGCACGCTGCAGTCCGACGACGACGAAGAGCGCGAGTACCGCGTCAACGCACGCGAGGCACGCCGAGTCCTGAACGAGATCCGTATGGACGTCCTTCCTGATGCGGCCGCTGTTCGCAAGGCAATTCGGCCCCGCGCCGCAACGGTTGTCGCCGACACGTCACCCGCACGCGCTTCCCGCCCCGCCAGCACGGGCACAGCGACGCGCGTTGCCGCTCCGGTCAAGACCGACACCGTGGACATCGACACGCTCCAGACGCGCGTCCTAGGGCTTCTCGATCAGCTCGGTTCGATCGACGAGCAGATCAAGGTCGCCGAACTCGCACAAGGGTTGCCGGCTCGCGCACGACTGAGCGATCTGAACAATCAGAAGGCCACGGTTCTTCGCACGCTGGCCGCTCTCGAGAAGGCCCGCATCGCCGCCTCCAACTAATTCCCCTCGCGTCCGTCCCACGGCCCCGTCTCACTTGCGAGACGGGGCCGTTCTGTTTGAGCAGGTACCTTTACGAATCGTGAATGACATCACCATCACTTTCGTCGTGCTTGCACTGGTCGTGGCGCTGTTCGTGATCGGCCGAATCCCGGTCGGCATCATCGCGATCGGCACTGCCCTGGCGCTGTACGCCACCGGTGTGATCACGATGGAGCAGGCGCTCGCCGGATTCGGCGATCCCACGGTGGTGTTCATCGCCGCGCTTTTTGTCGTCAGCGAAGCCCTCGACGCCACCGGTGTCACCACATGGGCGGGCGAGAAACTGCTGGCGAAAGTCGGCGAATCCCGAGTCCGCCTCGTGAGTGCGATCATGTTGCTGGTTGCCGCGTTGACCGCATTGATCAGCGTCAACGGGGCCGTAGCCGCGTTGGTACCGATGGTGGTCGTCTTGGCGGTACGTCTCGGTAAATCGACGTCACAACTGCTTCTGCCGTTGGCATTTGCCGCCCATGCCGGATCGATGCTCACCTTGACCGGAACACCGGTCAACATCATCGTTTCCGAAGCCGCCGAGGAATCCGGGGCCGGTGCTTTCGGGTTCTTCAGTTTCACCTTGGTCGGTGCGCCGCTCGTATTGGGAACGATTGCGATCGCCGTACTTCTCGGTCCTCACGTCCTCCCCCATCGTGCTGGGACGTCGATGTCGCCTGACCTGAGCCGGCATGCCAAGACCCTCGCGAAGCAGTATCAGCTCATGGGAAAGGATGCGCCGTCCGCAGAGCCCTTGATCACCAAGCACGACGGCGTGGTCGAAGTGATCATCCCGCCGCGCTCGGAAATGATCGGCGACAGGGCTTTTCCGGGCATGGTGACCGACAGTGGAGATCTGGTGATACTCGCAGTCCAGCGCGCCGGTGAGGACTGCGGCCCCAAGGGCGTCAAGTTGGCGGCCGGTGACACGCTTCTCCTGCAAGGAAGCTGGGACGATCTCGACACCCACACCGCCGTCGATCCGAACGTCCTCGTGGTCGACGCACCTGCCCAGATCCGTAAGCAGGCAGCCCCGTTGGGAACCCGCGCGGTCATCGCTCTCGTCGTCGTTGCGGCGATGGTAGTGATGCTGACGTTCGGATTGGTGCCATCCGCGATAGCCGGACTCCTCGCGGCATGTGCGATGGTGCTGCTACGAGTCATCAGCGTCGAGCAGGCGCATCGGTCCATCTCGTGGACCACGTTGATTCTCGTCGGCGGAATGATCCCGCTGTCGACCGCAATCCAGCAGACCGGCGCGGCCGAAAAGCTCGCGCATGCGTTTGTCGACGTCGTCGGTGGGGCAAGCCCGTATGTCGTCGTCGCTGGACTCTTCGTCGTGACGGCGACTCTGGGCCAGCTGATCAGCAACACTGCAACCGCGTTGATCATCACGCCGATCGCGATCTCGGTCGCCATCGAACTCGACATCTCGGTGCTGCCCCTTCTGATGACGGTCACCGTCGCTGCCGCGGCCTCCTTCCTGACGCCTGTAGCCACTCCCGCGAACATGATGGTGATGGGCCCTGGTGGTTACAAGTTCGGCGACTACTGGAAGCTCGGACTCCCGATGTTGTTGTGGTTCCTGATAGTTGCAACGGTGTTGATCCCAGTGATCTGGAGTTTCTGATGTGCTCACCGAAGGTCTTGTCGGAGGTCTACGAATCGATCGGACGCGAAGGCAGGAAGATCAGCCGTCGATCGATGTTCGCGGCGCTGGGCACCGGTGCCCTCGGCGCGACCGTCATGGCCGGCGCTGTACAGCCCACTGCGTCGGCAACGCCATCGGGTCGGACCATCGTCGATCTGACCCACGTACTGACGCCGGAGTTCCCGGTGTGGCCGGGCGCGCGCTCGTTCGAGATGAGGAACCTGGCGAAGATCGCCGACGCCGCCGGGTCTCTGGGCTCGCTCGGCTCCGCCGGGTCAGGTGGAAACTTCTACCTCAACGAACTCCGCCTCGAAGAACACACTGGTACTCACATCGACGCTCCCGCACACGCCAGTGCGGACGGAATCACCGTCGAGAAGATTCCCGTCGCCGACCTCGTCGTGCCGATTGCGGTCGTCGACATCAGTGCCCGAGCCTCCGTCGACCCCGACACACTGCTCACCCGCCAGGACATCCTCGATTGGGAGTCCCTCCACGGGACCATCGCTCCCCGCAGCCTGGTTGCGATGAACTCGGGTTGGGATACCCGGGCCGGTGCCGGTGGCGCCTTCACGAATCGAGATGCACTCGGCGTGCAACACACACCGGGATTCAACCCCGAGGCGATCGACTTTCTCGTCCGCGAGCGCGACATCGTCGCCGTGGGCTCGGACACCCTCAGCATCGACGCGGGCCGAAGCACCACCCACGGGGCTCACCGAAGCGCTTTGGGCTCAGGAAAGTACGCAGTCGAAGCCCTCGCAAATCTGTCCGCACTTCCGGCCGTCGGCGCCACGGTGATGGTGGGAGCGCCGACGCATGCGGGTGGTTCGGGTGGTCCGTGCCGGGTCATCGCCTGGTACTGAAGATCAGGGCGTGGGCGTCACCCGCAGCACCTTGTCGCCGGCGCCGTTGTCGGTGGTCACCAGGAGCGAGCCGTCGGGCGTCGGGGTCACCGACCGCAAGCGACCGAACTGGTTCTCCAACCCGAAGGTCTGCGCGTCGACCGAGCGTCCGTCGGCATTCAGGCGGAGGAAGATCAGTTCCTTGCTCTTGAGGCCACCCATTACGAGCGCACCGTCCCAGGCACCCCATGCAGCTCCACCGGTGAAGGCAGCGCTGGCGGTAGCCAACGTCGAGCTACCCGAACGCCACACCGCCGCAATTGCTCCCGGCACTCGCACCGGGTCGGTCATCGGCACGGATTCGTCGTACGTTCCGGGAAGCCGATCCGGGCGGTAGCCGTAATTTCCGCCGGGGGTAAGCAGGTTGACTTCGTCGTCGACGCTTGTGCCCTGTTCAACCGAGTACACCCGGCCGGTTCCGGGTTGCACGGCCAAGCCTTGGACGTTGCGGTGCCCGAGCGTGTAGACCGGGCTGGAAGCATTCGGATTCCCCGCCGCCGGAGTTCCGTCGGCGTTGATGTGCAAGACCTTGCCGCCCAGCGAATTCGGATCCTGGGGGACGCTCGGCGTCGCGGTGTCACCCGTCCCGACGAACAGCGTTCCGTCCTGCGCCGCAAGAATTCGGCAACCCCCGTGACGCCCGGACGAGACCGGGATTCCTGGCAATACAGTTCCGGTTCGCGTGAGTGCGGTCCATCCGGCGTCGACGGTCCACGCGATCACTCGAACGTCCGTGACTCCCCCAGCACTGAATCCTTGGCAGGTGTACAGGGTGCGCGACTGAGCGAAGTCGCGAGCAAGCGCGATGCCCATGAGCCCGGTTTCGGACTGCGCGTAGAGATCCGAAAGGTCAGCAGCGACTGGACCTGTCGTGTTGTCGCCTCGGCGAACGAAGAATCCGCCGGATCGTTGTCCGGTCAGGATTGCACCGTCCGGGGCCGCCACCACGTCCCAGGGGTGGTCGAGTCCGTCGACCAGTGTGGTGACCGACAACTGCGGGAGGGTGTCCTCGATGGGTATGTCCGGGTCGTCGCTCCCCAACGATCCGGTGCTTCCGTTGCCGAAACTGCCGGGGTCGAAGGGGAATGGTTGAGCCACGCTCTGCGTTACCGGCATCACCAGTACTGCAGTCAGGGCCACAGTCAATGCGGCGAGCTTCGGATGACGCACGCGTTCTCCTCGGGTCGGAAACCGTTCTGCGCCTCACTATAAACAGACAAACACCATTTTTCGGGCCCTCTCGCTATACCCGCAGGCCACAGGAGAAACGAAACCCCTTCAGAAGTCGGCAAACTCCGGCAAAGCGTTCGCCAGTGGGGATGCGTTACGTCTTGATGCAGATCGTGCCTTCCGCCAGCCGGGCACACTCCAGTCCAGGAGGTATTCGAGATCCGCTTCCACTCCCCTGTCCCGAAGTCCGAAACGTCGTTCCAGCGCATCGTCGTCCGTCAAATGCAGTCTCGCCGCGTCGGGCAACCTCAGTTCGGGGTCACAGAATGGGCCTACGGGCGAGGTAACCGTTCGTCGTCCTGACGGATCTTTCCACTCCAGAAGACCACCTCCGATTTGCTTCACTGTCCACCTGCCAAACGTCTTCAGTCGGTGATGTTTTCGACACAGACAGGCCAAGTTCCGTTCTGCAGTAGGCCCTCCCTGAGCGGGGTTGCCGTGATCGAACGGCACCGTGTGATCGATATCGCAACTATCAGAACGCACAACACAATTCGGAAAGCGGCACGTACCGCCTCGCGTCCTAACAATCGTCGCCAACGCCGCGGACGGCTGGTACGTGGATTCACCGCGCCGCGAACCACTGTTCCTTCTCGAGCGATTATCCCTTGCCGCAGCGGGCAATATCTCCGGTGAGCGCATCGACCGACCCACGCCGAGCACCGGTCCGACTGCCCCCGCAGTCGAACAATGTTGCACCTCGGACGGTGCAAGGGTGAGGACTCTCTGCCACGTGGCGTCCGCGGCGATCGCGCGCGCAAGGTCGGCATCGATGTGGCCGTACCCCTGCAAATAGCCTGGCAGGTCGTCGAATCCGAGCAGGGTGGAAGCGTTGACACCCACAAGAATTGTCGCAATCGGGAGCGCGGAGGTCTTCGTATCATCCCTACGGGTGCAATCGCCGTCGCACTGACAATCCAACGACGTCTTTCCTTCCGCCAATGCGATCAGTGCATCGGCACGCCGTTGCCCGAAAGTTCTCGGATCGGAACCACAGACCTGCATCGACATCGCACGGAGCCTCGTGGCCAAAGTCTGAGCGCCGACCGCTGGAAGCATTCCGTCCAGAGTCGACATACCGTCGTGCGACGCGCACGTCCGAACGTCCCGATCCGCCTCCGCACGAACTCGCCTGGCACGCACCCCATCAGGGTCGTGCCGAGCAATGAGACCTCGTGCGCGCGCCTTCAACTTGTTACCGGTTACACGGCAGGCACCGTCCACGAGGAGTCGCTCGATGTCATCGAGCGCGTGCTCGGAAACGTTGGCGAGAGCTTCGGACAGTGCCATCGCTTTGGCCAGATCGATGTCACCGCAAGCAAAAGCGGCCGCCACCCGCGGAAGTCGCCAGCGCAGGTCACATCCCAGTGCAATCATTTTCTGCGCGGCGTACTCCGTAATGCTCAGTATCGACGCGATCTCCACGTGCGCGAATTGACCCCGAAAAGCCTCATTGACTCCAACCGCGGCATCCTCCTCACAACGGTCCAAGTACAGCGCAGTGACCGCGTCGATCTCGAGGAAGTGGGCGCGCGCGATTTCCGCATGCTGCCGAAACAGCGCGTCCGCGGAAGTCTTCGATTCGAACATATGAGCTATTCTACGGGCGCCCACCGACAAGTTTTTGCGAAATCCCGGGGTATTCACCGATACCTTTTGCGCTCCGATGTCACTACGTTCAATCGCATGACTCAGCATCCGACACGAGATCAACCGTACTTCGGCATAGCGATATTCGAGTTGGGGAAGAATGACGGGGTCGGGTGCTTCTACCGAGAGGACTGTTATCTCATCTGGGCTGGCGACCCCGCTGAGGCGCAGTCAAAATTCGAGCGCAAGGCCGGCGAGCAGGAGTATCCGCTCGGCGCGAGCGATGACCAGTCCTATGTAAAACTCGCGCATCTCGTGGATCTTGCGCCGGTGTCGGACGCTGTCCATACCGGCACCGCAGATCTCTACTCTCGACACTTCTCAAATATTGCCGCCTACAGAACTTTTGAGACACTTCTAGGAGGAGACAGCATCCTCTGACAAGCGCCCACTTCACGCCCGCTGCGCGCACAACAACGCGAAGCGCTGATCCTGATCCGTCCACACCTTCCGTACCCCGAAGCCCGCGGACGCGAGTTCCGCGGCAATCCCCTCCTCGGTGAACTTCGCCGAGACCTCGGTGCGCAGCTGCTCGCCCGCTGCGAAGGTGATCTCCAGATCCAGGTCGTCGATGTGCACCGAGACTTCACGAAGTGCTTCCAGGCGCATCTCGATCCACTCGTTCTCGGCATCCCAGAGCGCGACGTGACGGAAGTCCTCCAAGGGAAAGTTCGCTCCCAGTTGCTTGTTCAGGACCGAGAGAACATTGAGATTGAACTGCGCAGTCACACCGGCAGCGTCGTCGTAGGCGGGAACGAGGACTGCGGGATCGATCACCAACCCCACGCCCAGGATCAGGTTCTCACCGGGATCGAGCACCGCTGCAATGCCCGAGAGGAACTCGGCGCGTTCTGCCGGAACGAGATTGCCGAGAGTTCCACCGAGAAAAGCGACCGCGCGCCGTCCACCCCCGGGTAGATGATGCAGCGAACCGGTGAAGTCACTGACCACCCCTACCACGTCGATTCCGGGAAACTCGGCACCGACTTGCTGCGCCGCACCTTCGAGGGCCGTCACCGAAACATCCTGTGGTACATACGTTCGCAGAGTTCCGCGAGCCGTCATCGCGTCGAGGAGTAACCGCGTCTTCTCAGAGGAACCTGAACCCAGTTCGATCAGGATCTCGGGTTCGGTCAACGCCGCGATCTCGTCGGCGTACCGAGCGAGCAGGCCGCGTTCGGTACGGGTGGGGTAATACTCGGGTAAGGCCGTGATCTCCTCGAAGAGTTCACTTCCACGCGCGTCGTAGAACCATTTGGGCGAGAGCCACTTCGGCGTAGCGGTCAAGCCCTCCCTGGCCTCGGCTCGCAATGCGTCGACCGATTCGGCCGGTGTCAGATAAACCTCGAGCGTAGGGGTTTTCATTGTTCTCCCATCGGTATCGGCGTGATGATCAAATGGCCGGGACGCGCGCAGACGATGTGCCGGTCCGGCACCTGCTCCCAGTCCGGCGAACGATCGGACGGTTCGGAAACGATCAGTGCCCGCGACTCGTCGACCCGCGTGTACAACGTGTGGCACCACGCCGTGGCCCACAGTTCCTGCCCGTCGCCGAACAGGAGGTTCAATCGTGAATCCGGTGCCGCCGCAGCCACATCGTGAACCAGGCTCGTCACGGCGGCTTCCGCGGGCTTCGACTTCAACCGATGCCGAAGCACTGTCCACAACAAGGCAGCATCCGTCGGCGCGGGCATCTTCAGCAATTCGACGGCCGGAACTTCTGCTGCCAAGTCGGCGAGTGAGCCAGGCCAACCGGATACCGCTCCGTTGTGGCTGAAAGCGTAGGTTCCGTCGACGAACGGTGCGCAGGCACCGATCTCGACGGCCATCCCCTCCGTCGCGGAACGTACGGCGGCGAGAACGGATCCGGAAATGATGTGGGACAACGTCTCGTCGACTGTCGGGTCCGACCAGATCGGCGAGATACTGCGGTACCGTCCCTGCCTTCCACCGTTCCACCACACCGCGCCGAATCCGTCGGCATTGATGGTCCCGCCGCCACGCATCTCGCGAGGTGCCCACGACTGTCGCATCAGTGAGTTCTCGCCGTCGTGGAGGAGTTCACGAACCGAACGCGGCGGCCCGAGATACCCGAGGTGCCGACACATGTCAGGATCTACCCGAAATCGTTCTGGCGCAGCGAAAACCCGAGAAGATCTGGCGCCTGATCGGATGGTCCCAGTTGCGGAACGTCCCCCGGCAGGCAACGCTGTCGGTCCCGAACGATCCCCCTCGCAACACTTTGTAGTCGCCGCCGAAGAACACCTCCGAGTACTCCCGGTAGGGGAAGGCCCGGAAACCCGGATACGGATGGAAACCCGAAGACGTCCACTCCCACACGTCACCGATCAACTGCTCGACACCTGCTGCCGATGCACCCGCCGGGTACGAGCCGACGCCGGCGGGACCGAGATGGCGCTGACCGAGATTGGCAAGTTTCTCGTCTGCGGACACGTCCCCCCACGGGAATCGTCGCGATCTTCCGGATTCCGGATCCCACCGCGCGGCCTTTTCCCATTCCGCCTCGGTGGGAAGCCGTTTGCCTGCCCAGCACGCGTAGGCCTCGGCTTCGTAGAAGCTCACATGCACGACGGGCTTGTCCGGTGGGACCGGAGCCTCGACGCCGAAAGTCTCGTGCCACCAACCCGAACTGTCGCGTTCCCAGAACAGTGGTGCACGGAGCTTCGCGTCGACGCGATGCCGCCAACCGTCACGGGACCACAGTTCCGGTCGGGAATAGCCGCCGTCCTCGATGAATTCGACGAACTGCCCATTGGTGACCGGGAATCTGTCGATCGCGAAGTCGGTGAGATAGACCTGATGCGCAGTGCGCTCGTTGTCGAGTGCCCACGGTTCGTCGTCGGTCCCCATGACGAAGGGGCCGGCCGCGATGGTGACCTCGTCGAGTTCCGGCATGCGGGCCGCTTGCGGAGCGGGAGTCGCAACGAGTGCCGTGGGCCCCGAACGCAATTGGTGGGTCGCGAGCATGGTCTCGGCGTGTTGCTGCTCGTGCTGCGCGATCATCCCGAAGGCAAAACCGTCCATGTCGAGTTCTGTGCGCCCGAAGGTGCTGGCTTCGAGCACATCCCAGACCTTCCCGCGAACCGTACGTACGTATTCGCGCGCCTCGGCCGGGTTGAGCAGGGGAAGTGTGGGTCTCGACGATCTCGAATGCTTGAACGCGTCGTACAGCTCGTCTATGTCGCTACGCACCGGATCGCGGCCACCGACATCTCGCACCAGCCAGAGTTCCTCTTGATTGCCGATATGCGCCAGGTCCCACACGAGCGGACTCATCAACGGGGAATGCTGAGCGACCAATTCGGTATCGTCGACGCAGTCGGTGAGCAGCGTCGACCGTTCACGCGCTCGCAGAAGTACGGCCTCGACCGCTTCCTTGGTGATCTCCCCCGTCATGTGTCGCTCTCACCGGGCACAATTGCGCGACAACACCGTTCGGCTGCGGCATCGAGAAGACGGACGAACTGCGGCTCCGGCGCGTACGACGCGGCAAGCGACATCAGAGAGGTTGCCGCCGAACGCAGTTCGACGTCGTCCAAACCGAACTCTGCCGCATCCCGCCATCTCCCGGCCGTCGACGCTGCGGCATCACTCGCCTCACGCATCACGGCAGGCCCGGACAGCAACGCGTCGATCGCTGCTACCGGTACTCGCCACAGATCTCCCGGCTGCGCATCGATGTAGCGAACCTCCAGATGGCCGACAGCGCGAACCGGCGGGAACAGCGTGGACAGGTGATAGTCCAAGTCCGCCCAGACGGGTCGGCGTCCGATCTCGGCATCCACAGCGCCGTCTATCCAGTCCCCGAAAGTGGCACCCCGCGGAGCCGTCCAATCGTCGCCCTCGTTTCGCACACACATCAGCGGAACATCGAGCGCCCAGCCGGCGTAGTCCTGCACTTCCGGGACTGCGACCGTTCGCCAGGAATCGAGTTCGAGCCACGTCCGCATGCGTTGGGACGCCCAATCCCCTCTCGGAACCCCTTGCAAGCGTGGAGAACACGCAAACGCAGCGATGAGCGCCGGCCCCATGTCCCCGAGGAGCCGCCAACGCTGGGCAATGGACTCCGGGCTGCCGCCGGCATCGACACTGACCTGCACTGCTGCTGTATTGCACATCATCAAGGTGCCGTACGGTCCTATCCCGGCGAAGCGGGATTCCATTGCGCAATAACGTGGCAACCGGAGAATCCGGGAAGGTGGGCGGGCGACGTCGGCCGCGGCAGAACTGATTTCGATGGAGTACGACGCGAGGAGTGTTTCGAGAGTACGACGGTCTTCGTCGAGACAGTCACACAGTTCTCGGGCGGACGTCCGCGGCGCTGACGAGAGTTCGATCTGTCCGCCAGGTTCTACGGTGACGAGGCTGCCACGAGGAAGCGGAACCGCTGGTGAATCCGGGGCGATACTGGTGGGCGCGTATCGCCCGAGTGCCTTTGCCAGAGTCGCTGCTGACGGCCGCTCCCCACCGGGAACCTGGCTGGTCAGCCACTCGAGCTCAGCTCCGACCAAACGGGGTGGCCCCTGTTTGAAGCACACACCACCGACGTAGGCCTCGGCCGCAGGACGTGAATCCACCTGCGTGGTCTGTGCTGCTGTCAACGCTGCTGTCACCATTCGACTTCCCCTTCGGGCGGTCTTCGCGGTCGCTACCGACGATAGAACGCCAACGTCCGAGATGCACCCTTTGTGGTGTTACGTGTCGTTGAATTTCTTCAGTCGTATCCACCGGTACCCACAACCGGCCAGAACCACACCTGCGCCGGAAACAACCGCGATCCACGGAAGTGTGACCACCAGAACGACACAACCAGCCGCGCCGACCGCTTGCAGCCACTTCGGATACATCCGGTCCACACCGCGTTGGCTGTACGCACTCACGTTCGCGACGAAGTAGTAGAGCAGCACTCCGAACGACGAAAAGCCGATCACCCCACGAAGATCGGTTGTCGAGACCAAGGCGATCACAACGGCACCGACCACAAGTTCCGCATGGTGAGGGACCCCGAACCGTGGATGGACTGCAGCGAGGGCCACTGGCAGATCGCGCTCGCGGGCCATCGCCATCGCCGTACGACTCACGCCGGCGATCAGAGCCAGCAGCGCCCCCGCCGACGCCGCCGCGGCACCGATCACCACTACGGGAACGGCCCAACTCCACCCGACTGCGCCCACCGCATCTGCCAGTGGTCGCGCCGAATTCGCCAGCCGATCAGGTCCCAGCGTCACCAACAGCACCACCGCTACCAGCGCATAGAGGATGACGGCGACGGTGAGTGCGATCAGGATCGCCCGCGGAATCGTTCGACGCGGATCACGCACTTCCTCCCCCAGCGTCGCGATCCTGGCGTACCCGGCGAAGGCAAAGAACAGCAGTCCCGCCGATTGCAGAATGCCGTACCACGACCCGAATGCGAGATCCGGGAACTCGCGCACCGCACCAGGACCGACGACGGCAACCACCAGCGCTACACACAGCGCCGTCGTCGACACGGCGACGATCACCCTGGCCATGTGCGCCGTCCGCGTGACTCCGCGGTAGTTGACTGCAACCAGCGCTGCCACCACCAATACCGCGACGGGGACACGCCAGGCCGTAGGCGCAACATACGTCGCGAAAGTCAGAGCCATTGCCGCGCAGCTCGCGGTCTTCCCGATCACGAACGACCAGCCGGCGGCAAACCCCCACCAGGGTCCGAGCTGCTCACGTCCGTAGACGTAGGTCCCGCCTGAAGTGGGGTATCTGGCCGCAAGCTGCGCCGACGACGTCGCGTTGCAGAATGCGATGAACGCTGCAATCGCCAGGCCCACAAGCAACCCGGTACCGGCTACTGCGGCAGCGGGCGCGAACACCACGAAGACTCCGGCGCCGATCATCGCGCCGAGGCCGATCACCACGGCATCGGCCGTGCCCAGTCTTCGCTCCATCGGGACAGCTTCGTTCACAGGTAGTTTGAACCACACCGACATGAACGGAAGGTGCCATGTTCGATCTCGACACGATCCGCCGCGACACTCCCGGCTGCCTTGACAAGGTGTTCCTCGACAGCGCGGGGATCCTCGCTCCCGCCCGAGCCGGTGCCGGCCACGATGATCGAGCACCTGCGACGTGAAGCCGACGTCGGCGGATACGTCGCAGCTGCTCATCAGAGCGGCGCCCTCGCTGCTGTTCCCCATTCGCTGGCCCGGGTCATCGGTGCTCAGGCAACCGATATCGCTTTGACGGACAGCGCGACCCGCGCGTGGAACGACTTCCTCGCTGCCGTTCCGCTCGGACCCGGTGATCGAATTCTCATCAGCGGAGTCGAATACGCGAGCAACGCCATCGCTGCACTGGGGCGGGCGCGTTCGACCGGTGCCCACGTCGAGATCATCCCGAGCGATCAGTACGGACGCATCGACCTCGACGCACTCGAGAACATGCTCGACGATCGTGTTCGCGTCGTCTCCGTCGTCCACGTCCCCACCAACGGCGGCCTGATCAACCCCGTCCGCGAGGTCGTCGAACTCGCGAGGGCCCACGGCTCGCTCGTTCTGCTCGACGCATGCCAGTCCGTCGGCCAATTGCCCATCGACGTCACCGAACTCGGCGTCGACGCCCTCAGCGCAACCGGCCGCAAGTGGCTCCGCGGGCCACGCGGAACCGGATTCCTGTACGTCCGCCCCGGACTCGTCGATGCACTCGAACCCGCTGCGATGGACCTGCACGGAGCGGAATGGACCGGCGAGAACAGCTTCGTACCCGCACCGGACGCAACACGATTCGAGCTCTGGGAAACGAGTGTCGCTGCGCGCCTGGGTCTCGGCGTCGCCGCCGACTATCTGCTCTCGATCGGCACCGACACGGCGTGGGAGCAGATCGAATCCCGAGCAGTCACGCTGAGGGAAGGTCTGGCAGCGATTTCCGGAGTCGAAGTCCGCGATCGAGGAACCCATCTGAGCGGCATCGTTTCCTTCACCATCGACGGTATTTCCGAGCACCTGGTTCGGGATCAGCTTGCAGCACAGAACATCACCGTCACCGTCAGTGGTCGCGGGTCCACCCTCCTCGACATGGATGCCCGCGGGCTCGATGCCGTGGTTCGCGCATCGCCGCACTACTTCGTCGACGAAGCCGACCTGGACACATTTCTGTGCGCGGTCAGGGGATTACAAACCTCCCGTTGACCGGGACCATGCCTGATCTGTGGAAGTCGAAACTGCAACTGTGGGGTGATCAGCAGTTTCGCCTTCCGAGAGGACTATTCGCATGGCCGACCCCACCGTCAGACCGATCTCCGCTGCCGACATCACCACCTGGGACTACGAGGCCGACGTCGTCGTCGCGGGATACGGCATCGCCGGCGTCACCGCTGCGATCGAAGCAGCTCGTGCCGGCGCCGAGGTGCTCGTCATGGAGCGGACGGGCGGTTGGGGCGGAGCCGCGTCACTGGCTGGTGGATTCATCTACCTGGGCGGTGGAACGCCGTTGCAGAAGGCGTGCGGGTTCGAGGACTCGGTCGAGAACATGAAGACGTTCATGAAGGCAGCGCTCGGCCCCGGAACCGACGATACGAAGATCGACGCGTACTGCGAGGGCAGCGTCGATCACTACAACTGGCTCGTCGACGCCGGGGTCCCGTTCAAGGAATCGTTCTGGGGTCAGCCCGGCTGGGAACCGCCGTACGACGACGGCCTCATGTACTCGGGAGGCGAGAACGCCGCGCCGTTCAACACCCTCGTCGATCCCGCGCCCCGCGGACACGTTCCGCAGATGTCCGAGAAGAACACCGGCGAGAAGGGCGGCGGCTACATGCTGATGAAGCCACTCGTCGAGACGGCCGAGAAGCTCAGTGTCCGAGCAGAATACGATCTGCGCGTCCAAACTCTGGTGGTAGACGGCGATCGGGTTGTCGGCGTCGTCGCCAAGCGTTACGGCAAGGACGTCGCGATTCGCGCACGCAAGGGCGTCGTGCTGGCGATGGGCAGCTTCGCGTACAACAACGAGATGGTGCGCTCGAACGCACCGCGTATCTTCGGCCACCCGGCGGCCTCCATCGAGGCGCACGACGGCCGCGCAATCCAGATCGGTCAGGCACTCGGCGCCGACACCGCACACATGGACGCCACCGAGGTCGCGTTCTTCTGCGACCCACAGTTGATGGTGCGCGGCATTCTTGTCAACGGCCGCGGTCAGCGATACATCCCCGAGGACACCTACCCCGGCCGCATCGGCCAGGCAACGCTGTTCCAGCAGGATAACCAGGCATTCCTCGTGATCGACGAAGCTGCGTACGAGGAAGGCATGAATGCCGAATCGTCCAGTGCACAGTTGCGGGCGCAGCCGAGCTGGGTGGCGGAGACCGTCGAGGAACTCGAAGGCGAGATGGGATTGCCCGCCGGATCGCTGCAATCCACCGTCGACCTCTACAACCGGCACGCGGCTGAAGGTTCGGATCCGGTGCTCGGCAAGAAGTCCGAGTGGGTGAAGCCGATCGTCGGCCCGTTCGCGGCAATCGATCTCCGTGGCCGCACAGGCGGATTCACGCTGGGAGGATTGAAGACCACCGTCGATTCCGAGGTTCTGCACGTCTCGGGTGCGCCGATCCCCGGACTTTTCGCAGCGGGTCGCTGCACGTCCGGTGTCTGTGCGGGCGGTTACGCCAGCGGGACAAGTCTCGGCGACGGCAGCTTCTTCGGACGTCGTGCCGGAATCAGCGCGGCGCGCTAGATCACCACAACTCGCACGCCCTCGGCAAAGCGGTACGGCTGAGTCTGCAGGACTGCGCCGAGGTGTTTCCTCAGTCTGGACACCTCGGCGCGCACTGCCACGACATGCTCGCGATCACCGAAGAGCACTTCGCTCAGGCCTGCGGCATCCACACCTGCCGAACCGACGGCTGCCAGTGCCCGCAAGATCTGAGCGTGACGCGGCGAAAGCGCGCGCGTCCAGTTGGCGTCACCACGCACCGTCACCTGCGGCGATGCTCCGAGGGCCAGCTCCAGCTCGATCAACGGCCCGCCGACGCCGGTGCGCAACAGCCAGCCGTCTCCGAGCGGCTCAGGCAGACACATCCCCAGACCTGGCACGATGACGGGCTTTCCCGCACTGGGTGCTGCCACACGGTCGGGCGCGGCAATCCCGCTGGCGCCGGCCACCCAGCCGAACTCGTCGACCACCAATGCCGGACCTGTGCCTGCCGCGAACAACGGCGCCGCGCGCGAGCGCAGGCGCTCGAGCGAAGCTGCGTGCTCGCGCCACAGCGTCGCCTCCGCGAGGCGAACCGCGGTGCGCACCAGCGCGACGGTGGTGGGATGAACCGAAGCTGCGGATCCACTGATGTCCACCACGCCCAGGATCTCGCCCGTCCGTGGGTCGTGCACGGGCGAGCCGGTACACGACCAATTGTGATGCGTGGGCGCATAGTGCTCGGCCGAGAAGAGTTGCACCGCAGAGTCTTCGATCAGCGCGGTACCTATCGCGTTAGTCCCCACCGACTGCTCCGACCAGCGTGCGCCTTCCGCGAACCCGAGAGCGTCCGCCGCACGTTTGACGGTCTTCGCCCCTTCGCGCCAGAGCAGGACACCGTCGGCGTCGGCAACGACCACGATGAAGCCCGCGTCCTCGGCGACCTCGGTGAGCGTGGTTCGCAGTTCGGGCAGAACGCTTCGCAGCGCGGTACGCGAACGCCTCGCCTCCAACTCGGAGAAATCGGCGACAGTAGACGCACCGCAGTGATCCGGCGTGAGCCCGCCGGCGGCCACCCTCGACCACGACCGCGCCACGACGGTCCGCGGCTGCGCCGGTGGTTCCTGGCCGGAGAGAACTGCGTCGTGCACCCGACTGAGTAGGCGAGCATGCTGCGACAGGTCGGTACCCGGCACGACGGCACCGAGCCGACTGCCTTCGGGAGCGTTCCCCACGATGGTCACTCCGTCAGGCTACCGCTTTCGATGTGACGCGAACCACGTCCACACGGCCAGGTCCCCACCACCTGCGATTAGCGGCCGGGAGCAAACTCCGGTAACGTATCCAAAGTTGTCTCGGCGAGGGTGAATCGCAGCAGTTCCACACGTTGCAGGTTTACCGTGATCGACGCGGCTACGGCTCAGCTCGAGCGTTTCGCTCCTGGCCGTGTGCGCGCCTGTCCGCCTTGCCGCAGGCAAAACCACACGTCAGTAAACCGAGCACGAACCCCGTGAGTTGTAGGAGCCGTTTCATCATGTCTGAAGAAAACAACCTCGTCGCCGTCGTCCGCACCGAATTCGGCAAGGGCGCAGCTCGCCGCGCACGTCGTGACGGCCAGGTCCCCACGGTTCTGTACGGCCACGGTGAAGATCCCCGCCACCTCAATGTGCCGGCTCGCGACTTCGCCGCCATCCTCCGTGCACACGGCACCAACGCCATCCTCACCCTCGACATCGAGGGCACGGAGCAGGTTGCACTGACCAAGTCGGTCGTCGTGCACCCCATCCGCAACTACATCGAGCACGCCGACCTCCTCGTCATCAAGAAGGGCGAGAAGGTCACGATCGACGTGAACGTCATCGTCGTCGGCGATGCTGCTGCAGGCACGATGGTCGCGCAGGACGCATCCACGATCTCCATCGAGGCCGACGCGCTTCACATCCCCGAGCAGATCGAGGTTTCGGTCGAGGGTCTCGAGATCGGAACCCAGATCCTGGCCAGCCAGCTCGAACTGCCCAAGGGCTCGACCCTGCAGGCTGACGCCGACACCCTGATCGTCAACGTCGTTGCTGCACCCACCGAGGCAGACCTCGAAGAGGGCGCAGAAGCTCCCGCCGCCGACGAGGCTGCAGAAGAGGCCTGATCCTCTCGGTTCCAACAGAACTCACTGCGCGCGGCGCGTCATTCCGATTCGGAGTGACGCGCCGTTCGTGCGTAGCAGGAAAAATCAAGCCAGAAAGTAGCGTCCGTTGAGCACAGATACCGCCCTCGTCATCGGCCTGGGTAATCCCGGCCCCCAGTACGAGAAGACCCGGCACAACGTCGGCTTCATGGTCGCCGGCACCCTTGCCGGGCGCATGGGCGGAAAGTTCAACGTACACAAGAAGAGTGGCGCCGAAATCGTCGAAGGTCGCCTCGCCGGCCGGCGCGTGATTCTCGGAAAACCACGCTCGTACATGAATCTCTCGGGTGGCGCTGTCGCCGGTCTCGCACGGTTCTTCTCGGTCGACGCCGCGAACATCATCGTCGTCCACGACGAACTGGATCTCGATTTCGGGACGATCAGACTCAAACTCGGCGGCGGCGAAGGCGGCCACAACGGCCTGCGGTCCATTTCGAGTTCGTTGACCACCAAGGACTACCTGCGC
>NZ_LVCT01000038.1:0-8989 GCF_001647205.1 Rhodococcus sp. EPR-134 | reverse complement strand
CGTATGCGAAGAGGCTGCGGATGCAGTGGAGCTACTGCTCGAACTCGGGTTGGAAGCCGCACAGAACCGCCTGCACTGACGGTCAGTTACCCAGCAGTGCAGCCGAATTCGCGCGGCGGAGCTTCCCCGACGACGTCTTCGGGATACTGCCGGGACCCAGGACCGCAACGGTGCGAGGTCGGACACCGACGTCGGCAACCACGGCGTGGACCACTTCGCGTTCGATACGCTTGACCTCTTCCGGATCTTCGAAAGCGTTGGTCTCGACGGCGACTGCAAAGCTCTCACGCTTCTGGCCGGCGTCGAGACGAATCGCGACGGCATTTCCGGGACGCACACCGGCAACGGTTCCGGCCGCCCGCTCGATGTCTGTGGGGTACACGTTCCGGCCGCCCATGATGATGACGTCCTTGACTCGCCCGCACACCACGACCAGTCCTTCCTCGGTGAAGTACCCGACGTCACCGGTGTCGAGCCAACCGTCGGCGTCCTGGGCCGGCTTGTGTCCGTCGACCGTGACGTACCCGGGGGTGACTGCCTTGCCGCGAACCTCGATGATTCCGACACCGCGGGCCGGAAGCACCTGACCGTCACGGTCGACGATGCGTCCCTCGAGGTCAGGCACCATCTTGCCGAGTGTGGCGAGGGCACGAGCGTTGGGGCGATTGGACGGCACCGCTCGAGACATCGATTCGAGAAAGTCTGGATCGACGTAGTCGAGGACCTGACCTTGATCGGGATCCGGAATCGACACGGCGAGCGTGGTTTCCGCCATTCCGTACACGGGCGCCAGCGCAGTCGGGTTCAAACCGAAACGCGCACCTGCCTCGGCGAGTGCATCCATCGTGTCGGGATCCACCGGCTCGGCGCCGTTCCACATGTATCGGACGCTGGACAGGTCGACTGCCCCGTCTTCCGCCTGTGCGAGTCGACGAGCCAAGAGCGAGTACGCGAAGTTCGGTGCGGCGGTGACGGTTCCGCCGTACTTGCCCATCAGTTCGGCCCACAGCACCGGGGTGCGCAGGAAATCCATCGGCGTGATGCTGATGACCTCTGCGCCCACCTGCATCGGAACCGTGAGAAAACCGACCATGCCCATGTCGTGGAAGAGCGGAAGCCAGCTCACCATCACGTCGTCTTCGATGGAGAACTTGATGCGGTTGATCATGGCGTAGGCATTTGTGTAGAAGTTCTCGTGCGTGATCTGCACGGCCTTGGGCGAACCGGTGGAACCGGACGTCAACTGCTGGAGTGCGATATCCGATTCGGCCGTCTCCACGGGATCGATCGACGTTCCGCTGCGAAGCTCGTCCACCGTCACGACGGTGATGCCACGCTCTTCGAGGAGCGGCTTGGCCGCGTCGAAGGGCGCACCCAGAATGACGGCTCTCGCGGAGATCATGTCGATCACAGTCTCGGTGTCCTGAGCCCAGACGCCCAGATCCGTTCGGGGGGTCGGCTGATGCAGCATCGTCACCGACGCACCGCGCATCCACGTCGCCTGGCAGGCAGGTGCGATGTCGACGGGCTGTCCGGCGAGAATGCCGATCGCGACGCCGCGATCGATACCGACCTCGGCCAGGCCGCCGGCCATGCGCCGAGCCTCCTGGTGGATGTCGCCCCAGGTCTGACGGAAAGCGTTGTCCGGCTCTCCCGTCACCAGGCCGCGGTCGGTGACTGCGGCGGTCGCATACATCTCTTCGGTGAACTTGCTCAACGCAACTCCTCGGTCAGTGCCACTCTTCGATCAGTGCAACTCTTCGCAGGACACAAATGGCTGTGTGTTCGAACACACACATACATGGATAATCAGCGATCGTTCGCCGAGTGTTACGCCGCAGTGGCTATTGCATCGTGGTCTGCGAGTATCCTTTCTCTGTTGTGCTGCCGCACTCTCCACCTGTCCGCGCACCGGCACGTCGCCGGCACCGACGCCCACTTCGAGAGGTTCTTCGTTGACTACCCCGTCCGACTCGACCGTCCCTTCCGACTCGACTGTCCAGTCCGACACCGAAGGCCCCGATTCAACCGAGAGCGGGTCGGTCGCGGTCACGACGACGACCAAGGGCCTGTCCGCCGAGGCAGAGCGTCGCCGCACCTTCGCCGTCATCTCGCATCCCGACGCCGGAAAGTCGACGCTGACCGAAGCGCTGGCACTGCACGCGAAGAAGATCTCGGAGGCAGGAGCCGTCCACGGCAAGGCAGGCCGCAAGTCGACGGTCTCGGACTGGATGGAGATGGAGAAGGCCCGCGGCATTTCCGTCAGTTCCACCGCACTGCAGTTCAACTACCACTCGTCCGAGACCCCGGACGAGCAGATCAACGTCATCAACCTCGTCGACACCCCCGGTCACTCCGACTTCTCCGAGGACACGTACCGCGTCCTGACCGCCGTCGACGCGGCGGTCATGCTCATCGACGCTGCCAAGGGCCTCGAACCGCAGACGCTCAAGCTGTTTCAGGTGTGTCGTCACCGCGGCATTCCGGTCATCACCGTCATCAACAAGTGGGACCGTCCCGGTCAGACTCCTCTCGAACTGCTCGACGAGATCAGCGAACGGATCGGCCTCACACCCACCCCCCTGTACTGGCCGGTCGGCATCGCCGGCGACTTCCGCGGACTGCTGCGGCGCGGTGAAGACGGTGAGGCTCGCGAGTACGTCCGCTTCACCCGTACCGCAGGCGGCGCGAAGATCGCCCCCGAAGAGGTCATGGACGCCGACGCGGCGCTCGCCAAGGAAGGCTCCGAGTGGGAGACCGCGGCCGAGGAGAGTGAACTGCTCTCCGCTACCGGCCAGGACCACGATCAGGAGATGTTCCTCGCCGGTCAGACTTCCCCGGTGATCTTCGCGTCCGCGATGCTCAACTTCGGCGTCCGCCAGATCCTCGACACCCTCGTCGAATTGGCGCCGCCGCCGCGTGGGCGCGAAGACCTCAGCGGCAAGCCGCGCGAGGTCACCGATCCGTTCAGTGCGGTCGTCTTCAAGGTGCAGGCCGGTATGGACACCGCGCACCGCGACCGTCTGGCGTTCATGCGCATCGTCTCCGGCGTGTTCGAGCGCGGCATGGTTGTCACACACGCCCAAACCGGCAAGCCCTTCACGACCAAGTACGCCCAGACGGTATTCGGACGTGAACGTTCCACCGTCGAATCCGCGTTCCCCGGCGACGTCGTCGGCCTCGTCAACGCCACCGCACTCGCACCCGGCCACACGCTGTACACCGAGAAGAAGGTGGAGTTCCCGCCGATCCCGTCGTTCGCGCCGGAACACTTCTCGATCCTGCGCGCCGAAAGCGCCGGCAAGTACAAGCAGTTCCGCCGTGCTGTCGACCAACTCGATTCCGAGGGCGTCGTCCAGATTCTCCGCAACGACATCCGCGGCGACGCCTCCCCCGTCATGGCGGCCGTCGGCCCGATGCAGTTCGAGGTCGTCGCAGCACGCATGAAGGCCGAGTTCAACGTCGAGGCCAAGATGGAACCGCTCGGCTACGCATTGGCTCGCCGTACCGACGCCGCGTCCGAGGTCGAACTGAACCGTCAGCGCGGTGTGGAGGTCTTCACCCGATCCGACGGTGTTCTGCTCGCCCTGGTCAGTGACAAGTGGCGCCTGCAGTACATCCAGAAGGAACTCCCGGATCTGACACTCGAACCCCTCGTCGCTGCTGCGGACTGATGAGCCTGATCGAGGCGCTGTTCGACGCCGAACTGCACATCGGCAGCGCCACGATTCTCTGGCGAGAGATCATCGGAAACGCGTTCGGCATCGGCTCCGCGATCGCGGGCGCGCGACGCTCGGTATGGGCGTGGCCCGTCGGTATAGCCGGAAATGCCTTGTTGTTCACGGTGTTCATGGGCGCACTTTTCCACACGCCGCAAGAGCTCAATCTCTACGGCCAGGCCGGCCGTCAGTTGTTGTTCATCACCGTCAGCGTCTACGGGTGGACTCAGTGGCGACGCGGGGCACGCGACTCCGGTCGCGCAGTCCTGCCCCATTGGGCGACAACTCGCGAGCGCGTCGCCATGATCGCCGTCATGACCAGCGGCACAATCGCTTTCGCCTGGATCTTCGACCTCCTCGGCTCGTACGGAGCGTGGGCGGAGGCCTGGATCTTCACTGGCTCCATCCTCGCGACATACGGCATGGCGCGCGGCTGGACCGAATTCTGGCTCATCTGGATCGGCGTCGACGCCGTTGGTGTTCCCCTTCTTTTCCGAGCCGGCTATTACCCTTCGGCGATCCTCTATCTGGTCTATGCATTCTTCGTCCTGTGGGGCTTCGCAATGTGGCTGCGCATTCAACGCCGAACTCCACAAGGGGTGTGACCGTAAACCAACTCCTGGTATGTTTGCGTCGATTAAGCAAACCGGCGGTCTGTTTACGGGCATCAGGAGCGAAACAATGGAAGACAAGAATTCTCACGGAATAGCAGGCCCCAACGGTTCCGGCAACGGATCGAGAGCCAATAGTTCCGCAAGTAATGGTTCTGCAAGCAATGGTTCTGGGAGCAACCTTTCCACGGGTAACGGTTCCAGCAGTGCCACCGCCACAGCGGATTTTCTGTCGACCGCACCCAAGCAATCCGATGCATTCACGTTTCCGCTTCCTGCACGAACCACGGCCGCACACAGCAGCGGAGAGGACCTTTCAGTGCCAGCTTCAACACGCGAATCATCGAGGACGCTCGAAACTCGGAGTCGTACCGTCGTACGTCGCGACGCGATGGGCGTAGCCGCCGTTCGAGTGGCCGGTCGACTCACCCACACCGAACTCATCGCAAATCAGGCCTCACCCTCGAGCGCACATTCCTCCGATCCCACGACGGATCTGGACGAGTTGCTCACGATGCTCGGCAGCTACCTGTTGTCCTCGGGGTTCGAACATCCCGAAATCCACGCCAAGCTGGGCGGACAGTCGATCGTCGTCAACCTCGTATCGCCGGAGATCAGCGCGAGCTGATCTGGGCCCAGCTGCCCCTTAGGGCCACAGCACTGCTCGTGTCCATGCTCGGTCCGAGCCGCGCCGGTACAACCACCGCTGATGCCGACGCCCGGAGTCTGCCTGCCAGAACTCGACAGACTCCGGCTGGAGGCACCACGCACGCCAGTCCTCCGACACGAACCCTGGGTCGTCGCTGATTCTTGCTTCCGCAGCGGCCACCGACGTGTCGTACGCCCCTAAGTCTTCGAGCACCTCGCTCTGCTCACTTGCCGTCGCCACCGCTCTCGCCGTGACGGAGCGTTCGACGAAGTCTCGGCGTCGAAGTGCGTCGTCGCCCTCGCGAACCGTTCCGCGAATTCGGATCTGTTGACCCGTCTCGCGCCAGTAGAAGGCGAGCGATGCTCGCGGATTTTCTTTCAGCTCAACACCTTTCGGCGAAGCAGCTGAACCAGAGAACCAGAACCCACCCTCGGTCACGTCCTTGAGGATGAGGAAGCGAGAATCAGGCATACCGTCACCGTCCACGGTCGAGAGCGCACACACGTGTGGCTCGACGACGCCGAAGGCCACGGCCGCACGGAGCCAGTCGAGGAACAACTCCCCCGGCTTTTCCGGAAAACACTCGGGCGCGGGCGGCGGAGTTCCGGTCAGCGCGGGGATACCGCGAATCCACGTCCGTACGTCAGGCAGCGAAAAATCTGCATCAACCATGAGCCGACTCTAATCGCGGGCGACCTCAGGAGACGTTGCGAACTACCGAGTCGCCGAACGACGGTTGCTGCAGCAGCGCCCACTTGTTGGACGTCAATCGGAAACTCGGCATGTCGGCGAGCGCCACCACCGATTCCCAGGTCCGCTCGTAGCTCGTGTGGGAGATTCGCCATTCACCGTCGCTGCAGCGGGTGTATCTGTCGTGATAGAAGGCCGATCCGCGAAGCAGCATGCCATCTTCGGGGATGACCACTGTGTCCGCGAGGCACCAGATCCCGGTTGCGGTGTCTCCGTCGACGTCGATCTCGGGTTGCCCGCACTGATGTTCGGTGATGATGTGTGATCCGAGAGTGTTCTCGAGGAAGGAGACGAACGAATCTCGGGAATCGAAACTGAGTTGTTCTCCGTAGATCGCGGTGGCGTCGACGGTCAGAGTGTCGGCGAATTCGACCCACGATTTGGTGTCCAAGGCGCGTGCGTATCGGTACTTGAGTCTTTGGATGAGAACAATCGCTTCGAGATCCATGATCCCCGCCTCCCGGTGCAGCAACCACCCGTCCTATGTGTGCACATTAGCCTGTATCACGCCGAAACGGGCATTACTCTCAAAGCTAGTAGAAATGTCAGCCGATAACACGCTTTTCCAGGCCGTCGAGCATGATCGTGATCTTCTCGTCCAACCAACCTCGCCCGTGCCACGTCGATTCGTCGCCGATACCCTCGATCAACGACTCCGATGCATTCCAACTTTCCTGATACGCCTGTCGCGCGGAACGTGAATCGGCGGAGCTGACGGTCTTGTCCATCGCCGCCATCATTGCGAACTGCGTCATCGTCACCTCGGAGATGAAGTCCACCGCCAATATCGCATCGTGGGGTGTGAAGCCTTGCGCAGTCAACGAACCGACCAGTTTCTCCACGATGTCGATTATCGCCGGCGGCGTGCCCGGAACTGCGAGACCGACCTGGGCCAGACCTGGATAGCGCTCGAACGAGGACCACAGAACGTCGCAGAAATCCCTCAGGAATTCGCGCCACGGACGATTCGTATCGGGCCATACAGTCTGACGCACAACATGATCCGAGCAGGCACGCAGCAGCGCTTCGCGGTCTGCGAAGTAGCGATAAAGTGCAGAATGACTGACGCCCAGCCGCTTTGCCACGCTCGGCATGGTCAGTTCACTCAGATCACCGGCGAGGGCGGCCTCGACGATGTCCACTGTCGACAACGTCGGCGGCCGCCCCGTCTTCTTTCCGGTCTGCATTCTGCTCAGCTTGCCACCAACCGCCATCCCGACGCACGGTGGCGCTGATTCCAGAACGCGGCGTAGTTCCCACCGGCTGCGAGCAGGACTTCGTGGGTGCCCACTTCGACGATCGAACCGTCGTCACCGAGCACGATGATCTGATCTGCGGCCACGACGGGCGACAGTTTGTGAGCGATCACGAGCAGTGTGCTTTCCCTGGCGAGTTCTTGCATCGCACGTTGAACGTGTGCCTCGTTCTCGGGATCGAGCGCGGCAGTCGCCTCGTCGAGCAGAACGACAGGTGCGCGTTTGAGGAGTGCGCGTGCAATGGAGACCCGCTGCCGCTCTCCACCGGACAGTGCCGTCCCGCCCTCACCGACACGGGTGTCCCAACCCCGAGGAAGCCGCTCGACGATTTCCGCGACGCCCGCGATCCGAGCCACGTCGAAGACTTCTTCGTCCGTGGCTTCGGGGCGGCCGAGGCGGATGTTCGCGATCAACGTGTCGTCGAAGAGGTACACGTCCTGGAAGACCAGAGACAGCTGCGACATCAGGTCGGCACTCGTGAGGTCCCGCACGTCGACGCCGCCGACACGCACCAGACCGGAGTCGACGTCGTAGAAGCGCGAGATCAACCGGGTGACGGTGGTTTTGCCGGACCCTGACGGACCGACCAACGCCGTCAACGACTTCCGTGGCACGTCGAAGGAGATGTTTCGCAGAACCTGCCCACCGTCCGCGTATCCGAAGTCGACGGCGTCGAACTGCACTGCCGTCTCCCCCGTCGCCGCCCCGCTGGTATCGGGTTCGACCATTGGTTCAACTTCGAGGATCTCGGACATTCGCCGGATTTCATTGCGTGCCATTCTGATTGCACCGCCGAACTCGCCGATCTCACCCAGCGGCTGGATGAACCGTGCGGTCAGTCCGAGTAGCGCGATCAACGTGACCGGATCGATGTCGCCGCCGAGCGCGAGGAACGCGCCCAAGATGATCACGGCAGAGAACACGAATTGCAGGGCGATCCCGTTGACCACGGACCCGATCACCACGAACCACAGTTGTGAACGACCCGCAGTGTGTTGCGCTTCGATCGCGTCGTCGAGCGGTTCGTACACCCCGTGGGTGCGTCCGAAAGCACGCAGGACCGGTTGGCAACGCGCGTATTCGAGCACTCGATTGTTCGATTCGACGGCCGCTGCATGAGCCCGATCGTCGGCCTTGGCAGTCATCGTCGAGGCAAATCGTGCTGCCGCGAAGAGAATCGGAACGCTGATTACCAGCGCGAGCCCGAGCCGCCAGTCGAAGAACAACATGCACACGACAATGGTTGCCGGGCTGGCAATTCCGGAGATGATCGGTGTCATCAGGTGCGCAGCGGCCCCCATCACCGAGATGGTGCCCTTGCTGGCAACCTGCGATACCTGCCCGAGTCGGCCGGCGCCGAACCAGCCGAGCGGCAGAGTGACGAGATGATCTCCCAGGCGCAGATGCATCGTCCGCAGCAGAGTGAGGGCCGACTCGAAACCCTTCATCGCCTGCAGGTAGTGCGCAATCGAACTGATCACAGCGCATACGGCCATGGCGGCGAGCCACCGAACGAAACTGCCCCAGCTCTGATCGAACAGTGCCTGCACCGCAGGGACCAGAAGCGCCACTGCCAAACCCTGCATCACGCCGTACAACACTGCCCACACCAGGAACTCGCGATAACGGCCCTGATTCTGCGGGCCGAGTATCCGGAAGAGGTCGCGAATCATGAGTTGGCCTTTCCTGCTGCGTCAGACTTACCTGCGGTGTTGCGTTCAATCGAGTCGGCCCGACTGTGCTCAATCGAGTCGGCCCGACTGTGTTCAATCGAGTCGGCCCGACTGTGACTCGCCCACATCCGCGCATAGGTTGAACCACTCGCCACAAGCTGATCGTGCGTGCCCTTCTCCACGATCCGTCCGGCGTCGAGGACCACGATCTGATCGGCACTCACGATCGAAGCCAACCGGTGCGCGATCACCAGCACGGTGCGCCCCACCGTCAAACGCGACAGCGCGTCTTGGATATCGGCTTCGGACTCCGGGTCGGCGAACGCGGTTG
>NZ_LVCT01000037.1:0-6787 GCF_001647205.1 Rhodococcus sp. EPR-134 | reverse complement strand
CCACCGAGTCGTACCCCCTCGGGAGCGCTTCGATTCGGGTGTCGATCTGCGCGGCTGCGGCAGCGGCCTTCACCTCGGCCGAAGTCGCCTGCGGTTGGGCAAGCCGAATGTTGTCGAGCACGGTCGCTTCGACCAGCTGCACGTCCTGCAGAACGAATCCGACGTGGCGGTACAGCTCGTCGGTAGCGACTTCCCTGACGTCGACACCACCGATGGCCACGGATCCGGCACGCACGTCGTGGAACCTCGGAACCAGCGTTGCCAGCGTCGACTTACCCGAACCCGAAGGTCCGACCAGCGCCGTCACCGTACCCTCCGGCAGCGTCAGATCAATGTCGGTCAGAACGTCGGCGCCGTCGTCGTATGCAAAGGAAACTCCGGAGAATCGAACTTCGTTCCCCACAGGCTTTTTCGGATGATCGGTTTCCGGCAGAGCGTCGGTTGCGAACAGCGCGATCAGTCGCGCCGCAGCGGCGGCTGCCTCACGGCGAGCCTGCATACCGAAACCGATGGTCGTCACCGACACCGGAATCACCATCGCGACAAGAGAACTGGTCAGCACATCGATGGGTGACACCCATCCGGAGTGAACGAACCACGAGCCGAGGCCAAGGTTGACCACCAGCACAACCGGTGCGCTCAACGCAATCGAGGCCAGCGCCTCGGTCCGGAGCATCGGGCGAACCCAGCCCTCGTACGAGACGGCAAACGCCTTGGCAGCGTCGCGGTATCGAGAATGTGACTGCTTGTCCTGACCGAAGGTCTTGACCACTGCGATGCCGGTGACGAACTCGACGATGGTGTTGCTGATGGCCGCGATGCCCTCATTCATCCGGCTCATCTTGACGGCCATGTCCTTGGTCATCATCGCGTAGGCGATCATGTAGATCGGGAGGGTGGCAATCGCGACCAGTCCCAGACGCCAGTCGATCGAGATCACGTAGCCGAGCCCGACGAGCGGCACCGCGATGGCGCCGGTGGTCTCGACGGCGCTGTGCGCAACCAGGTAGTGGAGATCGGAGATGTCGTTCTGCGCGGCTTTTCGCACGGTTCCGGACGAGTGGGAGGTGAACCAGCCCAGTGGAAGTCGACCCAGTGTCGCTGCGATTCGACGCCGAAGCACAGCTTGAAGATTGACATCGGCGAAGTGCGTCACGATCAATGCACCGCCTCCGAAGAACGCACGCATACCCAGACCCAAGACGACCACCCACACGATCGTCCAGACGCGAGACGAGTCGATGTCGCCGCCCACGATCAGCGTCTTACCCAACTCGGCGATGGCCACGTACGGCACGATGGCCGCGACCGCGGCGATCACCTGCATCACCATCGCGATGGTGGTCCGTGTACGAACTGGCGCAAGGAGTTCGCGAAGCGCGCTCTTGTGCGCCGCCGCTTCAGCTTTGGCTTGCGAGGCTTCGGCCGTCGCTCCTTGTGATGCGTCGGCCTCTTCAGATGAAATGTCTGCTTTCGTGGCCTGTGTCGTCGTCATTTCGAGAACGCCTTCCATCGGGTAACTGCGTCGGCGTCGGATGCGATGCGGCCTTGGAGTTCCGCGCCGGTGAGAGTGCGATCGGCAAGAGCCTCGAGGTCTTCGAGGATCCAGTAGACCGCGAAAGGATAACTGCCGAACCAAAGTTCACCGCTCACGTCTGCCGTGCGTCCGGCCTTTACTGCGGAGATCTCGTTGAACAGTGGATTTGCGTGAACTAGAGCGCCGTCGTAGATGTTGCCCGAGGTCACGACCATCGCGTCCGCCGCATGCTGTCCGACCTCCTCGCCGGACACCGAAGACGTGGCAACACCTGTGTTGGGGCCGATCTTTGCGTCGAGTTCGGCTTGCGGGCGCCCGAAACCGGCTTCCTCGATGATCGAGGACATCGGCGACTGTGGGATGACGGTGTAGATGCCGCCGGAGAATCCCACCAGCACTGACAGTGTCTGCGGTTGCGCCTCGACCGTTCCGGATACTTCGGCAAATTTGGCCTCGAGCCTCGACACGATTTCGCGAGCTTCGGACTCTCGACCCAGTGCAGTCGCCGCGGTATTCAGAACTTCGCGCCACGGCGCCGCATAGGCGAGCACCGTCGTCGGGGCAATCTCGTTGGCCTGCACGGTGATCGACGTCAACGAGCCGACATCACTGAGCAGGATTCGGTCAGGATGAACGGCCGCGATCTGCTCCACATCTGGTGATTGGAAGAACGTCGGTTTGTCGACGACCTCGATCCCCTCACTCTGCAATATCTCCTTCGCCGCCTGCGACTGCAGCGTGGCGAAGACCGTATCGGGCTTGACCCCGAGCGTGAGTGCGTTGAGCGCTGCGAACTCGTCCAGTGCGAGCAGTTTCTGAGGTGCAGGTACGGCCGACGACTCGCCTGTTTCCGATGCGTCTGCGTCATCGCCGCCCACGGAGCAACCGACAAGCGCCGTTGCTGTCGCTGCGAGTGCCGTTGCTCGCAGGCCCCACTGCTGCCGCATCCTTCTCTCCCCGCTTTAGTTACACACTGTCTCGATTAGGGGAGCCTACAATAAGTCACGCCTTTTGTGCAGTCCTCGTCGCTGGAAGTGCAATCGCCGGCAGACAGGCGACAACACTGATGACGGCACCCATCACGAACGCCAGCGCGAACGAGTCGCCGGAAATGCCGATCGCCAGGACCGCTGTGGTCACCGGGGCGCCCACCGCCGAACCGACGGTTCTGATCACACTGTTGACTCCACTGGCTGCTGCCATTTCCGATGGCGGGACGATCGAGGCAACCAACAGAGCACAGACCGCGAACCCCACGCCGTTCCCCGATCCGACGAGGGAAAAGAACGCCACGATCGCAACCACCGAACTCGGCCAGATCGCGAGTCCGACTGCGCCCGCCGCCATGAGGGCCAGCGCTATGACAGCGGGCACCCGCGGCCCGAATCGCCGCGCGAGAGCCGGCGTCAAGCGGCCACCGAGAAAGACGAGGACAGCGGCGGGCAAGAGCGCCAAGCCGGTCTGCACAACGGTGAATCCGCTTCCATACGTGGACGTTTCCGGCGCCTGGAGGATCCGCGGCAGACAGAGATAGAAAATGTACGGCACGAACCCGAACACCAGGGTGAGTGCGCTGGTGATCATCATCGGCTTGTCCCGAAAAACTCGCATGTCGACGATCGGCGCGTCGTGGCGGGAATCGACGGCAATCAGTGTCGCGAACGAAACGAACGCGACTACCACCAGACCCCAGAATCCGAGCGACAAAACTCCCCAGTCGGAGGCTTTCGTGATCGCCAATAGCAGGCTCACCAATCCGAACGCCAGAGCGCCGGCACCGGCCCAGTCCGTCGGCATACCCGGGCGGCGATGCGAGCCCGGAACCACGGCCACCACTGCGACCAATGCGAGCACGATCAAGATCCCGGTGATCACGAACAACCACTGCCAACTGAGATACTCGAGGATGACACCGCCGATCACCAGTGCACTTCCGGCACCGATTCCCAAAGTCCCAGCGAGCCAACCTATCCCTGAAGACAACTCGGGACCTACTACCGTTCTCCGCAGTACTGCCATCGCAAGCGGGAAGCTCGCCATGCTCACTCCCTGGACAGCTCGAACGACAAGCAGCACCCCGATATTCGGGGCGGCTGCCGCGGCAAATGTCGCGAGAGCGAAGATGATCAGGACGATCACCAGGACTCGCTTGTCGCCGAATCGGTCACCCATCGCGCCGACTATCGGAGCCATCACCGCGGCCGCCAACAGGTACGCCGTCAGGATCCAGCCGGTCACCGCCACGGACGTGTCGAAATGCTCACCCAACACCGGCAACGCCGGTACCAGCATGGTCTGCATGAGCGAGTAGACGAGTACCGCCCCCGCAAGCGCGGCGATCACCCGGCTCCCGGATCGCGTGGGCGCCTCCGCCAAGGTTGTCATCGACACCTTCCTCCAATCATGAATCGAATCGGAACGGAACACTCCGTTCCGATTGAGTAAACCATGCATTGCTAGCCTGTGGGAATGGCGAAAGAGAATGCGAGCCTCCCCGGACGCGCCCGAGAAGCCGCAGACAACGACGTCACCGTACTGCGAGCAGCGCGCGAGATTTTTGCCGAACAGGGTTGGAATGCACCGGTATCGGCAATTGCCACCCGGGCCGGAGTGGGAGTAGGCAGCATCTATCGCCGATACCGAGGCAAGGAGGAACTGGCGCAATCCCTGCGCGTCTGGGCGATCGACCACCTCGCCACCCTCGCCCGAGAGTGCATGAGCACCGCGAAAACCGATGAAGCCGTATTGAAGACGTTCTTCTCGCGATATCTCACCGAATCAGTGGGACCGCTCATTCCGGTCCTCGGCGGCAAGTTACCTGAACACGCCGAAGTCACTCGTGCCGCCGAAGAATTGGAGGCCGCACTGCAATCGATGGTCGACGTCTGCATCGACGCTCGCGAAGTCCCGCCCGACTTCACTGCTGCTGACGTCATGCTCATGACAGTGCATCTGCGGCCGACTCTGCCGATCGAGGGTGATCGAGCCACCGAAATACACACGCGCTATCTCGACTTCATGCTCGACGGACTTCGTGGCGGAACACCTCGACCAACGATCACTCCCCCGTCCTGGAGCGAATGGCTTCAGATGTGGCAGGGCAACTGACCCCGAGAACACCCGAATGACATGTCAGGTTAGGCTTACCTAGCTTATTTCGCCATGTTCGGAAGGTTCTCATGAAAATCAATCGCCGGCTCGCCGGCTTCGCCACACTACCCGCCGTCGCCACGCTCCTACTCGCCGGTTGCGGAAGTAGCGACGCAGCGCCCTCTACCGAGACCAGGTCTGCCGACCAGTCCTGGAGTTACACAACGGGATACGGAAACACGATCACCCTCGACCACGCCCCGGAGCGGATCGTCGTCGACGCGTACTCCGCTGCGGCTCTGTGGGACTACGGCATTCGGCCGGTCGGCATCTTCGGTTACGGCGTCGGCAATCCAGACGTCACCGATCGCGCTGACGAGTCGACGATGACCGTCGTCGGCCGTGAAGGTGAACTCAGCGCGGAAGCTCTTGCGGCGCTGGACCCAGACCTGGTCATCGGGTACGGCAACAGCGACGACCCGACACGATGGACTTGGTGGGACGAGCCGATGGGCAAGACCGTCAACAATGTTGCACCGTTTGTCGGCGTCAAGTTCTCCGGAGCCTCGACACCGGACGTGTTGAACGAGTACGCCTCACTCGCCGAAGCACTCGGCGGGAACACCGACACAGCCGCAGCACGCGAGGGCAAGGAAGCATTCGAATCCGGTGCAGAGCGCATCCGAACTGCTGCGGCCAAGGTCGACGACATCGAAGTCCTCGCCCTGAACGGTGACAGCTCCGAGTTGTACGCAGGCACAACTGCGCTCGCTCAGTTCGGTTACCTGAAGGAACTGGGCGTGAAGTTCACCGGTCCGGGAGGCGACAAGGGCTGGGCCGATCTCAGCTGGGAACAGGTACCGGACTATCCGGCGGACATCGTGTTCCAGTTCGCGAAGTCGGCAGAGGCATTCGCGGCATCACCTGTGTTCGTCAAGCTGCCCGCGGTGACCGCGAACCAGGTGATCGACTTCGACGACAAGCGTCCCAACACCTACGCCAATTACGGCGCCTGGTTCGAGCAGGTTGCACAACTACTCGACCAGGCCCGCAACGTCGCCTGAATTACTGCCCAGCAGTGATTCGCCCGGCCGCTTCCTCGAGAACGTCGAGGAAGATGGCCGCGGTGAGCGCAAATCCTTGGTTGTATCGCGCGTCGCTGGTCAACACGTTGCCCGCTTGAACTGCAGGCAACCGCTGCCACGTCGGCTGCGTCTTGATCGCGTCGAGCGCTTCCTGATCGCGTGCTTGAGCGATGATCACATCCGCCGGAGCCAAGGTGTCGAGTTGCTCGAACGACAACTCGAACGAGTTCTCTGCATTGTCGTCGTCACGGAAAAGCACGTCCAGGCCGGCATCGAGTGCAACACTGATTCGCAGATTCCGCTGATGCACAAGGAAGCCCGTCGGCGTCTGAACGCCGAACACGATCTTCTTTCCGCCCAGCTTCTCCTGCAACATCGGTCGCAGTCTCGCGAGCTTGTCGTCGTACTCCGCAATGGAAGCCTCGGCGATCGTCACCCGGTCGAGCTGGCTCGCCTGCGCCATCAGAGCACCTCGCCAGTCGACCGGGTGCCCGGCAATCGGTTCGACGTCGTCGCCGACGACCAACAGCGGCGCGATGGAAGACAATCGCTCGGTGCCGTACCAGTCACTGGTGTATCCGATCGCAGTGATGACGATCAGATCGGGCTCGAGAGCGAGCAGAGCCTCGAAGTTGGTGGAGAAGTCGCCGGCGACGTTGACGAAGCTCGCGTCCTCGATGGTGCGGCCGGGAAACTGGAATCCTGCCTTGGCGTCGGGGAACCAGAAGTTGCCCGATCCGACGATCGGGTAGTCCATCATCATCGCGAATTCGAGGTCGACGCGGCCGTCGAGCACCACCACACGCTTCGGGTCGCGCGGAACGTCGCCGCTGAACTCGGCCCACGTGTACGGGAGAGTGTCACTGGCAGAGTCGGATTCGCCATCGGAGCTTCCGCAGGCGCTCAGCGCCAATGCTGCAGCCACACCAGCTGCGCCACCGAAGAATCGGCGTCGCGAAATGCGGTCGACGATCTGAGCCCACTCCGTGTCGGTAACCTGCGCATCCAGGACGAGTGTCATACCTTTGCTCCTTCGATGTTTCGCTGACGCTCGCGTCCCAGCGGAATGACCAGC
>NZ_LVCT01000036.1:0-17726 GCF_001647205.1 Rhodococcus sp. EPR-134 | reverse complement strand
CACCGCGCCGTCCTTCATCGCGATGATGTGAGTTCCGTAGCGGCACGCGTGATTGAGATCGTGAAGCACCGCCACCAGCGTGTGTCCGTCGTTCTCGTTCAGATCGCGGCAGAGTTCCAGCAGCTCGATCTGGTGCGCGATGTCGAGGAACGTCGTCGGCTCGTCCAGTAGCACCAACGGAGTCTGCTGCGCGAGAACCATAGCTACCCAGACACGTTGGCGCTGACCACCGGACAGTTCGTCGACCGGCCTGGCCGACAGATCCGTGACCTTGGTTGCCTCCATCGCCTTGATGACGGCGGCCTCGTCCTCTCGGGACCACTGGCGGATCAGCTTCTGGTGCGGATAACGCCCTCGCGCAACCAGATCGGCGACTTTGATTCCGTCCGGCGCGATCGACGTCTGCGGCAGAAGCCCGAGTCGCCTCGCAACTTCCTTTGCCGGGTACGACGTGATCGCCTTACCGTCGAGAAGGACCTTGCCGGTGGTCGGCTTGAGCAACCGGGACAGCGCACGCAGAAGCGTCGACTTGCCGCAGGCATTGGGACCGACGATGACGGTGAAGCCACCGTCGGGGATTTCGACGTCGAGGTGTTCCGAGATGACGCGCTTGTCGTAACCGATCGTGACGTCCTCGGCGCGAAGCCGATTCGTCCTTTCGACCACGACGGCGGCCGTACTTGTCTCGTTCACGCTGTTCCTCGTTCCTTCACCGATCACTGCTTACGTGCCTCTCGCGCGAGAAGCCATACGAAATAGATGCCACCGATGGAGACGGTGACGACGCCGACCGGCAACTGTGTCGGCGCGAAAGCTCGCTGCGCCACCCAGTCGCTGACCATCAGCAACGCGCCACCCATTGCTGCCGACGGCAGCAGGGTCACTCCGGCACTACCGGTCAATCGCCTCACCAACTGCGGAGCCGCCAGCGAGACGAACCCGATGGGACCGGCCGCTGCTGTCACCATGGCCGTCAGGGCGACGCCGAGAACAACCAGGGATAGCCGCGTGGGTTCGGCCCGGACGCCGAGCGCCTTGGCGGCGTCGTCGCCCATCTCGAGCATCTGCATCCGCCTGCCCAACACCAGGATCAGCGGAACGAGGATGGCCAGCACGACGACCACCGGCCACACCTGAGTCCAGCCGAGGCCGTTCAACGAACCGGCACCCCACACTGCGGCAGCCATGGCGTCGTCAAGTTTCGCCTTGAGGATCATCCAGGTGTTGACCGAGCCCAACATCGCGCTGATGGCGATACCGACGATGATCAACCGGAATCCCTGCACACCTCGCTTGTACGCAAGGAGATAAACAACTGCTGCGGTGGCGATTCCGCCCACCAGAGCACCGACTGCGATCTCGTAGTAAGTACCACCGATGAGGAGGATGACCACCAGAGCGCCCGTGTACGCACCGGAGTTGAAGCCGATGATGTCCGGGCTACCCAACGGGTTCCTGGTCAGCGATTGGAAGATCGCACCGCTCATACCGAGCGCCGCACCGAGCATCAGCGCCAACAGAACTCGGGGCAGACGCCATTCCACGACGACCATGTGGATACGCGCGGGGGCTTCGCCGAACAGTGCACCGAGGACGTCCCCGATCGGCACTTGGTAGTCACCACTACCGAGCGCGATGACACCGATGGCCAATGCAAGCGCAACGAGGACGAGGCAGACTGTGACCGTGCGGACGTCGATCCGCGCGGACCAGCCTTCTTTGGGTGAGCGCACCACCGTGGTGGCGCGCCCGAAATCGATGCTCACAGACCGCTCACCTTGCTTCGACGCACCAGCATGATCAGCACCGGAGCGCCGATGAAGGCCGTGACGATACCGACCTGAAGTTCACCCGGGCGCAGCACGATTCGGCCGACGACGTCGGAGAAGAGAAGAAGAATCGGCGAGCACACCAACGTGTACGGGAGAATCCATCGCTGATCCGGTCCGACGAACCATCTCGCGACGTGCGGAACCATCAAACCGACGAATCCGATCGGCCCGGCCGCAGCTGTCGCCGCGCCGCACAGCAATGTCACCGCGATGACACCGAGGATGCGAGTACGAGTGATGTTGGCACCGAGCGAACGTGCCAGATCGTCACCCAGGGCCACCGCGTTGAGTTGGCGCGCCAACGCGAGCGCCAGGAAGAGCCCGATGAGAATGAATGGGGCAACGGCCAGAACGATTTCCAACGAACGCCCGCTGAGTGAGCCGGCATTCCACTGGCGCATCTGGTCGAAGGCGGTCGGGTTGAGCAAGGTGATCCCGGACGAGATGCCGCCGAGCACGGAGCCGATGGCAACACCGGCAAGCGTCAGCCGAATGGGCGTCGCACCACCTCGACCGATCGAGCCCAGCGTGTAGACGATCGCCGTGGCTATCACCGCTCCGAGGAACGCGAACCAGATGTACGACCAGATGCTGGTCAGGCCGAAGACCGCGACGGCAACGACCATCGCGAAGCCTGCTCCGGCATTGACACCGAGAATTCCGGGATCAGCCAAGGGATTTCGTGTCATCGCCTGGATGAGGCCACCGGCCACACCCAGTGCCATACCGACTATCAGACCGAGCAGAGTACGCGGTAGTCGCAGGTCACGGATGATCACGTGATCATTGGAATCGTCGTAGTTCACCAGCGCGTCGATCACGGTGCCGAACGGAATGGTCTTCGATCCCACCGCGATACTCAGAAGGAGCACGGCGGCGAGCACCACCAGGCACACCAGAAGACCCGCCATACGACGAGAGTTGGTCGATACCAGCCCGTCCGGTTGCTTCTGCTTCTCGTGCAGCGACTCGTCGATCAGTTCTTCGGTGTGTTTGTCGACTGCGCTCTTGTCCGCCGCACCGCTGTCGACAGCACTCTTGTCGAATCCAACGGTCACAAGCCGGCGCTCTCTAGAGTCTTCTCGACCTCGTCGCGGATCTCTTCCTCGTCGCGGTCCGATTCCCAGGCCGCATCGAGTGCCGCGCGGACACTTTCGTCGAGGGCCTCGTACTTCGCGTTCCACACCTCGGCTTTGTACGTCCAGTAGCCGATGACCTTGTACTGCTCACCCGGCAACTTCAGTTCGTGGCGAAGGTACTTGCGGATGTCACGGAGCATCGTGCTCTCGCCTGCAACCCACACGTATCCGAGTTCGGTGGGCAGGTTCATCGCGCGAACCGCGTCCGGCAACTTCGACGGTGCAACACCGTTGCCACTGCCGACCAGCCAGATGAACTCGACGTCGGCGTCCGAGGTGATCTGCTGCTTGTGAGACTCGTCCACCACCTCGACGATCGCCTTGGCCGACATCCCGGCGGGCAACTGTTCGATCAAGCGCCCGAGTGCGGGGAGTCCAGTCGCGTCGGCGACGAACACCTGCCAGCGTGCGTCGGCCGGGGGCTCGTAGAGGCCACGAGACTCGCCGATCGCCAACTTGTCACCGATCTCGGCCTTCTGTGCCCAGTCGCTGGCGATACCACCCTCGTGAACGACGAAGTCGATCGTCATGCAGCTGGTTTCGGAATCGAACCGTCGCACGGTGTACGGCTGGCACGGGGACGGTTCCTCTCCCTCCGGGTATCGCCAACCGCGCGGTGCATCCGGATCTTCCGCCGGTAGAACGAACTTGCCTGTAGCCGGGACCGGGAAGTGGAGGCGCAGGTATTCGTCACCGGTACCGGTGGTTTCGAAGGCGGTCAGCTCCTCCCCACCGAACACGATACGAACCATTCCCGGGGTCACGTACTCCTTGTGAAGTACCTCGCCGAACACAAGACTCACAACAATCTCCAACATCGATGGAACATGAACCGGACCCGAACACGAGGATCTATCCGACTTCCGGACATAGTTAACCCGCGCTAAGTAAGGTAGACCTTAATTTATTGCAGTGTCGTCGATGAGTCGATGCCTTCTCCGCTGCAACGGGGCCAACTACTATCGCAATTCGGCCAACGCAATACGTATGGCCTGTTCACGACAAGTATTGGCACCGGTGTGACTTCTGACTACCGCCCACGATCCCTAGCGTGGACCCAGTGCCTTCGACACCACTTCTTTCGGCCGAGACAAACGGTCCCCCAACCAGCCCGGCGATCACGCCGCGTCAGGTAATCACACGCGCGATCGCTTCCGAAGGTCGCGGAGCCAAGCTGGCGGCCGCGTCCGTCGGCTTCACCGGCCACCAGGTCGCGGAAGCGTTGGTGCCGGTGGTGATCGGTGCGGTCATCGACCGTGCTGTGGCGACCAGCGATGCCGCCGCACTCGGAAAGTGGATCCTCGTTCTCGGAATTCTCTTCACCGGCTTGTTGCTCAGTTGGCGCTTCGCGGCGCGCATCTCCGATTCCGTCACCGAGCACGGAGCACATCGCTTGCGGATGGACATCGCGCGCCGAGGCCTCGATCCGCACGGCATGTCGCCGCGGCGTATGCCGGGCGAGGTCTACTCGATTGCAACATCCGACGCGGGTTCGGTGGCCGGATTCACGCACACGCTGAGCACCAAACTTGCGGCCGCCTGCGGAGTGCTGACCGCCGCGATTTCGCTACTGGTGATCCCGGTGCCACTCGGCCTGCTCGTCATCCTCGGCACTCCCCCGGTGCTGGCTCTCATGCAGGTGGTCAGTCGGCCGCTCGAACGCCGAGCCGAAACCGATCAGTGGCAGGGCGCCAAGGCCGGCGCGCTAGCCGCGGATCTACTCTCCGGACTCCGAATCCTCTCCGGAATCGGCGCCGGAGATGCTGCAGCGCAGCGGTATCGGGGAGCCAGCCGGACTTCGTTGGGAGCAACCCTTCGCGCACAGAGATACCAAGCGATGTACTCCGCCGCCAACGTTGCGATCGCCGGCGCTTTCCTCGCCGTCATCGCGTACGTGGGCGGACGGATGGCAGCGTCCGGGAGCATCTCGGTCGGTGAATTCGTTGCCGTGGTTGGTCTGGCACAGTTCCTTCGGGGTCCGTTGATCGACATCATCTACTTCGGCGCCGGTCTGGCACGGGCGCGTGCTTCCGCCAACCGCGTCGCAGCACTTCTCGGGACCGCCGAGGCTGTGACTCCCGCGGGTGAACCTGTGTCCCTGAATCACTCCGAGTTCCTGACGCTGCGCGACGTCGTGTTGGCCGGAGCGTCACCAGTCGATCTCGACGTCAAACGCGGCGAGATCATCGGCATCGTCACCGAGAATGCCGCCTGGGCGGATGCGTTGGTCGACGCACTGGCGCGTCGAATCGAGCCTTCGAGCGGAACAATTCATCTCGGCGACAACGCCATTCACGAGCTGCACATCGACGAACTTCGCACTCACGTTCTGGCAGCACCGCACGACGCGGCACTGTTCATCGGCACAGTCGGCGACAACATCGACGCCCTCGCACCGATCGGCAGCCGCAACGACGAGGCCATCGCCGCTGCTGCGGCAGATCAAGTGATCTCGGCACTGCCGCTCGGCCTCGCAACCCGAGTCACCGAGCAAGGGAATTCTTTGTCCGGCGGTCAGCGTCAGCGCATCGCGTTGGCGAGGGCACTGGCGAGCGAAGCTCCCGTCCTGGTGCTGCACGATCCCACCACTGCCGTCGACTCCGTCACCGAAGCGCGCATTGCTCGCGGGATCGCCGAGGTACGCGGGGCACACGCCACAATACTTCTGACCAGCAGCCCCGTGCTGCTCGATATCTGCGATCGGGTGATCGAGCTGTGAACGAACTACTCCCCACCGCAACACCGAAACAGGCGCGGCGCGCGGCACTTCGGTTGATGGGACCCCACCGAATTTCCGCGATCGCAGCAGTCGTCACCCTGACCGCCGCGACCGCGATCGGTCTGCTCACACCGCTGGTCCTCGGCGCCATGGTCGACGCCGTGACCGACGCAGACGGCGACGCTGTCTCTCGCATCGGCACACTGACTCTCGCGTTGGTCGGTATCGCGGTTGCCTCATCCCTTCTCGTCGGAGTGAGCAACTACCTGCTCGCCGGCGTCGGCGAGCGCGTTGTCGCCGACCTTCGCGAAGAAGTCGTCGTCCGGGTTCTCGACCTTCCGCAGAGCGACGTCGAACGGGCCGGGCGCGGAGATCTCGTCTCCCGCATCACCGGCGACGTGCGGTTGGTGACCCGGGCCGTATCCGAAGCACTTCCGGTTTTTGCCACCGCGGCACTGACCATCGTGTTGACCCTGATCGGATTGGGTAGCCTCGATTGGAGATTCGCCGTCGCCGCGGTGATCGCGGCACCCATCCAGATCCAGGCGCTGCGCTGGTACCTCTCGAGGTCGGCACCGGTCTACCGCGAGGAGCGGGAGGCAGAAGGTGCACGTGCGCAACAGCTCCTGGACTCGCTGAGCAACTCCGACACCGTCGGATCGCTTCGCCTGGCCCAGCCGCATCTCGAACAGATCGAATCTCGATCGATGACGGCCGTCCGGCTGAGCTTGTTGACCACGCGTCTACGCACCAGGTTCTTCGGCCGGCTCAACATCGCGGAGTTCATCGGCCTGTCCGCTGTGCTGATCACCGGCTTCTGGCTGGTGAAGGACGGTCAGATCAGCATCGGTGCCGCCACCGCCGCAGCCCTGTTCTTCCACCGCCTCTTCGATCCGGTGGGCGCGGTTCTCAGCGTGTTCGACGAATTGCAGGAAGGCACAATCGCGTTGGCTCGCCTGGTCGGAGTCACGCTTGCGCCCGTGCCATCTGCACCGACCGATCCGCAGGAACCTGTCGACAGCTCAGCTTCTTTGGAACGCGTCACATTCTCGTACCGAAGCGGCGACGCTCCTGTTCTGCGAGACATCGACATCACCATTCCGGCAGGAACCGTCACCGCACTGGTGGGCGCTACCGGAGCCGGAAAATCTACAGTCGCAAAGCTGATCGCGGGAACCTACGAACCGACCGAAGGCGTCGTGAAGATCGGGACGGTGCCCCGGAACGAACTGCCACCGTCGACATCTCGGAGCGCGGTGGCCCTCGTGACTCAGGAGGTCCACGTCTTCGCCGGCACGTTGGCCGAGGATCTGCGGCTGGCCGACCCGTCGGCAACCGACAACGACATCACCGCGGCGCTCGATACCGTCGGCGCGTCGGATTGGCTGCGGGCTCTCCCGGACGGACTCGAAACCGTGGTCGGAGACGGTGGACACCGGCTGACCGCAACACAGGCACAACAACTTGCGTTGGCAAGAATCGAATTACTGGATCCGCCGCTGCTGATTCTCGACGAGGCGACCGCCGAAGCGGGCAGCGCCGGAGCCAGGGTCCTCGACGATGCCGCTCTCGCTCTGACCCGGGGTCGCACTGCTGTCACAGTGGCACACCGACTCTCACAGGCCGTCGACGCCGATCAGATCCTGGTGATGGACGACGGCCGCGTCGTCGAGCACGGCTCTCACGACGAGTTGGTCAACCTCGGGGGTCGGTACGCGGAGCTGTGGGAAGCGTGGTCCGCGCCGCGGAGTTGACCGCGACGGTTGCACCGAGCACTTCCGCCCGGTGCAACCCAACTCAAGCGTGCAGAAGGTACGGCACCGATTCGGGCGCCACACTCCCCTTGTTCATCATGCTGCCGGGTGTGCGGCCGGTGACCCGGCGGAACACTGCGACAAAAGCACTCGGAGTTTCGTATCCGACCCGCCTACTGACAACCGAAACCGGCACTCCAGCAGCTAAATACGTCAATGCTGCGCGGACACGTACCTGAATTCGCCACTGCGCAAAAGTCATTCCAGTGCCCTGCGCGAACACACGCGTCAGCGTACGGACGCTACCGCCAGCCGTCAGCGCCCATTCGGACAGCGACCGCTGGTCTGCCGGATTGGCGACCAACGCTTCGGCGACGAACAACGCTCGCGGATCGGTCGGCATCGGAACCTCAACCGCAGCAACTTCGAGCGGCTGCAGCATGTCGAAGGCCACCCGCTCGGCGCGACTACGCGCCTCGTCGGGCATGTTCCGCCGATGCATGTGCAGGAGCACCTCACGCAGGAGAGCACTGACACCGAACAAACCCGGAACACCCGACGGCGCGGCGTGAGCCTCGGGCCGGAAGTAGGTGCAGAAGAACTCCGTACCCGGACCAGCCTTCACGGCATGCAACGCCCCGGCAGGCAGCCACAATCCGGCCGAAGGCGGCACCTCCCAAGTGATGCCGTCAGCGACAACCGTGAGCATTCCACCGGAGTTTCCCCAGATCAGCTCATGTTCAGGATGACGATGCGGGGCCCACTGCCGCTGATGAGAGAGCTTCAGAGTCACCGTTGTCATCGAGTAGGGGTGATCGATGGAACGCGGCCCCACGGGCACCGAAATTCTCTCTGCCACAGCTGTCATGAAGACGAGTATAGGACTTTCGTTAGGCATACCTAAATAGGAACCCGAAAATTGTTGACTGTGACCCCAGAGTTACACATACCAGGGTCCCCGATATCGTGACTGCAACTCCCGGCTACGGGTCGGCAACGAGAGGTACATGATGGTTGACGCATCACGAATCCCGGTCATCGTCGGCGTCGGCGATCTGCGCTGGAATCCTGCCGACGGGCACCGCGAACCCCTCGATCTGATTCACGACGCCACCGTCGCCGCGTTGAACGACAGTGGACACGCTGAACTGGGAACACAGATCGATTCCGTGTTCGCGATCAAGACAGTCAGCTGGTCGTACGACGATCTCCCCGGGCTGCTTGCCTCACGATTAGGCGCGACCCCCACGGTCACCTCTACCTCGCCGATCGGTGGCCACTGGCCCGCGGCGCTCCTCGATCGGATCGGCGCGGCCATCGCTCGCGGTGAATCCTCGGCTGCTCTGCTCGTGGGCGGCGAATCGCACGCCAGCAGTACCGCCCTGCGAAAGTCCGGAGTCGCCCCCGACTCGATCGGGTGGACAGCCGCGCCGGGTGGGCCTCCCGGATTCGATCCGACCGACCTGGGAAGCCCTGAAATGCAGCGCGCCGGTTTCATCGTGCCTACGCGCGTCTACCCGCTCTTCGAGAACTGTTTCAGCGCTGCCGAGGGCCACGACGCCGGTGAATCGCTCGACTGGTCCGCGCGGATGTACGCCGCATTCTCGGAACTGGGTTCGAAGAATCCCGCCTCCTGGACGTCGGAGATCCGATCGGCAGACGAGATCGGCACCGTCGGCCCCGGCAATCGGATGGTCTCCGAGCCGTACCCGCTGATGCTCAACGCCATGCCTTTCGTCAATCAGGCTGCGGCCGTTGTCGTCTGCTCGTTGTCGACGGCCCGCGAGTTCGGGATCGATGAAAGCAAACTGGTGTACCTCTGGGGCGGCGCTGGTGCGAGTGATCCGTTGGACATCCTCAGCCGCAACAGCTTCGACAGCTCGGCCGCGATGCATGACGCCGTACATCGCACACTCGACGGTGCCGGAGTCGGCGCCGACGCACTCGACATCGTCGATGCCTACAGCTGCTTCCCGATCGTGCCCAAGCTGTTGATCCGCGAACTCGGACTTCCCGATACCGCGATCCCAAGCGTCACCGGAGGACACTCGTTCTTCGGCGGACCGCTCAACAGCTACACCCTGCATTCCGTCGCTGAAGTCACCAGGCGAATTCGCGACGGCGCGAACCTTGCCCTCGTCCACGGCAACGGTGGATTCCTCACCTACCAGCACTGCGTACTGCTGTCGTCCGCCGCTCATGCCGACGGGTACGTCGGCGATCCCGACGCACGCGCTTTGACCACGGAGGCTCCGGAACTGATCACCGATTACCAGGGCACTGCAGAAATTGTCACTGCCTCTGTCGAATACGGTCGCACCGGGGAGCCTGAGATCGGGTTCGTGATCGCGACGACGCCGGACGGTCGCCGCGTCGCCGGTCACACCGGTCCCGAGAATGCCGCCGAACTGACCCAGCTTCGCGGTGACAACCCTCCGTCGATCGGGCGAACTGTTCACATCAGCGACGAGAACGGGCGACTCACGCTCACGTTCTGACACTAGCGTTCTGACAGTAGACAGCCGTCAGCACCGGGGCATGGTGATGCCCCGGTGCTCACGTCTTCAGTTGTCGCGGTTCAGGCTGCTGTGGGTGGGCTGTTCCCGCCGATCGGCTGTTGATACGGATCAACAGACATCGGCGGATAGAACACCGTCTTACGATCCGGTCCGATCTCGACCCGCCATTCGGTGTGGTGCATCGTCCGGTGGTGATGACCGCACAACAAGATCAGGTTGTCGAGATCTGTTGGGCCACCATCGTTCCAGTGAACAATATGATGGGCATCGCACCACCCCGACGGAGTCCCGCACCCCGGAAACGCACACCCACCATCACGAACCGCCAACGCCCGCCGCTGCGGAACCGTCGCCGTTCTCGCTTCCTTACCGCAGTCGAGCGGAACACCATTCTCGTCCAGGAGGATCCGCGTCACGGTGCAGTCGCACGCCAACATCCGGGCCGTGTCGATACTGATCGGACCCACCCAATCCGCCCACGCGAAACCCAGTTCCTGAGTCGACGGCAGTAGATCCTTCAAGGCTTTGAGGTCGGTCATGTCTTTTGCACTGGCGGTGACTGTGATGTGCGGTTTCACTCCGCCCTCGATCGGACCCAGCCCCGCCCGCTCGTACCGGCGCAGTAGTTCGCAGAACCCGTCCGCGCGCCGCAGCGCCGGCGTACGGGTGTCCTTGACGCCGTCTTTCTCCGGCGTCGGCGCAGACAGGCTCGACAGCAACGTGATCAGACGGGCCCCGTTGATCGCATCCAAGTCACCCTTCACAGTGACCCGCCCGTACAAACCTTTCGAGGCGTAGAACTCGTTACGCTCCGAATCCTCACCAACCGGAACGCCGTCCTCGCGTTTTCCGTACTGCTTCTCGATCCGCCGGATCGCCGCCCGCACCGCATCACAATCCGCGATGTTCTGCGACGCCAGGCCAAGCAAGATCCCGCGGGCCTTGTCCACATCCGCCAGGGTCATGTTCTTGGGCGGATGCTGACAGAACGACGCCACCTGACGCGCCTTCAACGCATCCACGTCACCGCGATGGAATGCATCCGCGACAACAGGTTCGAGCATCAACAACCGCGCCAACCCGACCAGCAGGCTGCACTCACCGATCTCCAGATTCGTCGAACCATGCAACCACTGCGCGATCGCCCGAAAACCCTTCCCGCCGAGAACCTCACGGGAAAACATCTCCACGATCAGCAACACCATCCGCGACTGCAACTCGTGCCGGACACGCACCAGATCCAAAACCTCACCCTTGAGGCCCTCACCATCCAGCTGCCACGCTTCCCGACTGTCCATGCCCAAAGTCTAATCGAACACACTTTCGATAACCAGAGACAAACCGGACAACTTCGGGAACATGAAGTCTCGAGACCTGTTGAAGTACATAAACATTCGCCTAGTCGTCCAATATCACGCGATAGAGGACGTATCCCGCGAAACACGCAATCGCAACAACGCACAGCACGAGCAGGATGTCGAAAAGACGGGCCGGGTTGGGTTTCGAGCCTGGTCGATGAGAGGCGCCGAAGACGAGGCGGGCGTGCCACACGGCAGCGCACGGCACTACTTCGCAAACCAGCGTGGACTGATAGTCGAGGTGGTGCGGCATCTTCTGGACGGTGATCTTCCTCGCCCGGGCGAGACGCCGAAGCAACAGGTGGCCCGGTGGCTGGGGCCTGAATCCGGCCGCACTCGGGCGCGTTACGAACTGATCATCGCGTCATTCCACGATCCCGACCTCGCAGTGGAACTGGTGCGTGGTCGGGATCGGTTTGTCGACATCCTGGTCGAACGCGGCATGACCTCGTCCGATGCAACGGAGTTGGTCGCAGCACTGGACGGGCTCGTTCTGGACGCACTGCTGCGCAGGCATGCTCCGGAAACCCTGGATCCCGAGCGAATCTTCAAGAGGTTCGCAGCGAAGTTCCCCTAGCCGTCCAGCTCGGCGAAGAGCTCCATCCACTGCTCTTCGGCGGCTTCCTTGTCGGCGATGACCTGCTTGAGTTCTGCGCCGAGTTTCTGCAGCTTGTCCGGGTCGGTGGCCGCGTCGGCGAGGGAAGCGTGCAGCTTCTTCTCTCGGTCGTCGAACTTCGCAATGGACCGCTCGAGCTTCGAAAGTTCCTTGCGTGCAGCGCGATCCGCGGCGCCGTCGCGGACCTGCTTGCTCTTCGACGCACCACTCGCCGTCGAGGCCACCGACGGGTTGTCGCCATCCCCCATTGCTGCGCGCCGACGCAGGTAGTCCTCGATACCACCGGGCAGGTTGGTGAGCTTGCGGTCACCGAAGAGCGCCCAGGTGGTGTCACAGATGCGCTCGATCAGGTACCGGTCGTGCGAGATGACCACCATGGTGCCCGCCCAGCCGTCGAGCAGATCTTCGAGTTGCTGAAGCGTGTCGATGTCGAGATCGTTGGTCGGCTCGTCGAGAAGCAGGACGTTGGGCTCGGCCATGAGGACACGCGTCAACTGCAGACGTCGGCGCTCACCACCGGAGAGATCACCGACTGGGGTGCGCTGACGCGCCGGCGTGAAGCCCAACCGCTCAGCCAGCTGACCCGCCGATACTTCCTTGTCTCCCAGCGTGATTCGCTCGGCTACATCCTTGACCGCGTCGAGTACGCGCATGTCGGTCGGTAGATCGTCGAGTTCCTGCTTGAGCCAACCGATGTGGACGGTCTGCCCCTGAATGCGCTTTCCGGCGGCAGGCTCGAGTTCGCCGGCCAGAGTCCGCAACAGAGTCGTCTTGCCCGAGCCGTTGACACCGACCAGGCCTACACGCTCACCTGGAGCGAGACGCCAGGTCAGATCCTCGACGAGTACACGACCGTCCGGAGTCTCCAGACGCGCGTCTTCGAGTTCGATGACAACCTTGCCGAGCCGACGCTGCGCGAACGACGCAAGAGCGACCGCGTCACGAGGTGCCGGAACGTCGGCGATCAGGGCCTCTGCGGCCTCGATGCGGTACTTCGGCTTGGACGTACGGGCCGGCGCACCGCGGCGCAGCCATGCGAGTTCCTTGCGTGCAAGGTTGCGTCAACGCTCTTCGGAAGCGTCAGCCTGACGCGAGCGCTCGGCGCGAGCGAACACCCAGTCGTTGTAGCCACCCTCGTAGCTTTCGACGCCGCCGCCGACAACCTCCCAGGTGCGGGTGGCGACGGTGTCGAGGAACCAGCGATCGTGGGTCACGACGACAAGCGCGCTGCGACGCGAGACGAGGTGCTCGGCCAACCACTGAACACCTTCGACGTCGAGGTGGTTGGTGGGCTCGTCGAGCACCAGCAGGTCGAGGTCCTGAACCAGAGCCGCAGCGAGAGCCACGCGGCGACGCTCACCGCCGGACAGGCCGTCGACCTTGGCGTCCAATGCGGACCGCTCGCCGCCGGCGCCCAAGTTGTCGATGCCGATACCCGAGAGCACCGAACGGATGCGCGCGTCGCCGGCCCATTCGTGTTGCGCCACTCCGAGCGGCCCCAGGACCACTTCACCGACAGTGGAGCCGGGAGGCAGCACACCGCGCTGCGTCACGACGGCCATACGCAATCCGCCGACGCGGCTGACGCGTCCCGAATCCGGCTGCTCCACACCCGCGAGGACTTCGAGCATGGTCGTCTTACCGCCACCGTTGAGACCGACGACGCCGATGCGCTCGCCCTCCTCGACGCCCAGGGAGACCCCGTCGAGCAACGGCTTGACGCCGAAAGACTTCGACACGTTTTCCAGATTGATCAGATTCGCCATCAGTGCTGTCCCTTTGCCGCATTGTCGAGTATTCGTGCTCCGGGAACGGGTCCGCTCGCCACGCGAACGGTGCGGCACACCCCCGCTCCCGCAAGTTCTGCGCTCACTTCCACCGCGGACTGTGCGTCGGCGCAGAGAAAGGCGCATGTCGGTCCGGAGCCGGAGACGATGCCGGCCAAAGCTCCGGCTTCGACGCCCGCTCGAAGCGTCCGTCGTAGATCCGGGTTGAGTGAGAGTGCCGCAGCCTGCAGATCGTTGCCGAGCAGCGACGCAAGCAGATGAGCGTCACCCGTGGTCAGTGCCTGGATCAACGCATCGGCGCTCCCCAACCGTTTCGGGGAGCCTTCTGCCCGCAGCTTGTCCAGCTCGCGGAACACGACTGGTGTGCTCAAGCCGCCCTTGGCCAGCGCCAACACCCAGTGAAAAGTGTGGCGGGTCAAGACGGGGACAAGTTGTTCGCCGCGGCCGGTTCCGAGGGCAGTGCCACCGTGCAGCGAGAACGGAACGTCACTCCCGAGGCGTGCCGCAAAAGCGTCGAGATCAGGCCGCGAGAAGTCGAGCTTCCACAAAGCGTTGAGCGCAACCAAAGCGGCGGCTGCGTCGGCACTCCCGCCGGCCATTCCGCCTGCGACGGGGATGCCTTTCTCGATGACTATCTCGACGTTCGGGGCCACGCCACCCTCGACGGCGAGCATCTCGGCGGCACGCCACACGAGGTTGGTGCGATCGGTCGGCACGGCCGCGGCGTCGTCGCCGATCACCCGCACGGTCAAGGTGTCCGCAGGCGCCACCGTGAGGGTGTCTGCCAGCGACAATGCCTGAAAAACCGTCGTCAGCTCGTGATAGCCGTCGTCTCGCAGGTCCCCGACGGCAAGGTGGAGATTCACCTTGGACGGGGCCCGGACGACTACGGGGCGTGGAACGACGGAGAGCACAAGGAACAACAATAGGCGCTGCGAACACCTGGGCGAAAACCTGCGACCGCAGCAGCCCGTCCGACAGCCAACACACCCACGCTATTTCACCGCGCGCACACCTACGCCCAGACCGACCACCGCCACGCCCAAGGCGGCGACGATTCCTGCCAGAACGCTGCTCGACGCGAAGTCTCCGGCAAAGAGTGCCCGCTCGGCGTCTACGACGTAGCCGAGCGGATTGATGTTCACGAGGACCTTCATCCAACCTGGTGCGTCCTCGAGTGGAAGCATGGTTCCCGACAGGATCAGGAGCGGGAACATCAGCGTCTGCTGAACGACCCAGAACATCCAATCCTGCTCCCGCACAGCCAGAGCGAGAGCGTACGAGAGCGCACCGAGTCCGACGCCGAACACTCCCAGCAGGACTATCCCGAGCGCGGCTCCCGCTGCATCGACGTCCAATCCGAGCGGAAGTGCGACCAGAATGATCAGAATCGCCTGCGCGGCAAGCGGAACCATCTCCTTGCACGCTCGCCCGATCAACAAGGACGAGCGTCGGAGCGGAGTCACCAACATTCGCTCGTGCGATCCCTGCTGCATCTCCATCAGGAGGTTGGACCCGGTCATCGTCGTTCCGAAGATCGCGATCATCACCAACACACCGGGAATGAACCAATTCCATACGCCGTCACCGGTACCCGGAACCCCTTTGAGCAGAGGCCCGAACAACGCCAACAGGATCAGCGGCTGGATGAGGCTGAAGATGACGCTGACCGGGTCGCGCAACATCGGTCGCAGCTCACGGCCCATCACAATTGCGCTGTCTCGAACGATGTTGCCGTGCACGGTACGTGGGGTATCGAGTGTGATTGTCATGGCGGATTCCTGTTCGTCGAAGTTCTTTGTCGTGTTTCAGGAAGCGACCGCAGCGGCGCTCTCGCGCAGACTGCGACCGGTGAGAGTGAGGAAGACGTCGTCGAGAGTCGGCCTGGTGATGTCGGCAGTGAGTGCGCGGGCACCACGGGCATCGGCTTCACGCAGCAATACCGGGAGCGTCGAATCACCCTCGCCGGCACGGATACTCACCGAGTTTGCCTCGACCGTGACGTCACGCACAGTGACAAGTCGCTCGGCCACCGACGCTGCGACGGCGGCCGCCTCGACGCTGTCGAAGGTGAGCAGAAGATGATCCCCCGCAAGATCCGCTTTGAGTGCAGCGGCGGTGTTGTCCGCGATAACAGTGCCCTCGTCGATGACGATGACCCGCTCCGCCATCGAATCCGCTTCTTCCAGGTAGTGCGTGGTCAGCACGATCGTGGTGCCCATCTCGCGCCGCAACCGCAGGATGTGGTCCCAGAGGTTGGCCCGACTCTGCGGGTCCATGCCCGTGGTCGGCTCGTCGAGGAACAGGAGCGGTGGGCGATGCACCAGGCCGAGGGCGATATCGAGCCGCCGGCGCTGCCCGCCGGACAACGTACTGACCTTTCGAGTGCCCAACTCGGTGAGTTCGAGATCACGCAGCAACTCCTCGGCCCGGACCTGCGAGTCACCCTTGGGCATTCCGTAGCACAACCCCTGCGTCACCAACTCGTCGCGAACTCGCTGGTTGTGGCCGGCGCCGTTCCCCTGCCCGACGTATCCGAGGCTCGATCGCACCTCGTTCCGCGCCGCGGAGACGTCAAATCCTGCGATTCGCGCGCTGCCGGACGTGGGCTCGAGCAAGGTGGTCAACATGCGCAACGTCGTCGATTTCCCGGCGCCGTTCGGCCCCAGCAAGGCAACCAACTCACCCTCCGCTACGTCGAGCGTGACTCCCTTGACTGCTTCCACGAGTTTCTTGCCCTGAGCGAAGTGCTTGGTGAGCGCCTTCGTCTCGATCATCGGTCTGCCGTCGTTGATGCGACTCATGACGTGGCCCCAATTTCTTCTCGACTGGTCGGATGTGGACCAACCTAAATTCAATTGAGGACTCATACGGTCCTAAATGTTTGGCAGACTTCTGGCCATGAAGGAGACATCGGCTCGCCTACTGCGGTTGCTGTCACTGCTCCAGACGCGTCGAGACTGGTCCGGTGCCGAACTCGCAGACAAACTCGCGATCACCCCGCGCACGGTTCGACGTGACGTGGACCGCCTCCGCGATCTCGGCTATCCGGTCGACGCGACAGTCGGAGTCGGTGGCGGATATCGCCTGGGTGCCGGCGCGGAGATGCCCCCGCTACAGCTCGATGACGAAGAAGTGCTCGCGGTGGCACTTTCTCTGCAATCCGGAGCGACCGGCTCTGTGGTCGGCATCGGCGAGGCTTCGATGCGCGCGCTGGCGAAGCTGCGGCAGATCATGCCGTCGAGGCTGCGACACCGTCTGGAATCGCTGTCGATCGATGTCGTGCCACGCGAGCCCGCCGCGAGCGCAGTCGATGCGTCGGTACTGTCCGCCATCGCATCCGTATGCCACAACCACGAGCGATTGAGATTCGACTACAGCACTCACGACGGCACCCAGAGCCGACGCGAGGTGGAACCGTACAGGCTCGTGCGGTCGGGTGTTCGGTGGTATCTGGTGGCTTGGGATCTGTCTCGCGAAGACTGGCGGTCGTTCCGCGTCGACCGGATGGAACCCAAGATCCCCACCGGCCCACGATTCGTGCCGCGGGAACTACCCGCCGGTGGTGCAGCAGACTTCGTTTCCCGCGGTGTCGCTCGGGCCTATTCCTCCACGCGCGCAACAGTTCTACTGCATGCACCCATCGAGCAGATAGCACCCATGGTCAACGAACAGTGGGGATCGGTGGAGTCCACCGACGAAGGGCGTTGCGTCATAGTGCTTTCGGGCACTTCTCTGCGATCGATCGCACACTGGCTCAGAGCTTTCGACGTCGATTTCACCGTTGTGAATCCACCTGAACTCCGCGAGGAATGCCGCACGATCGCGGCGGAAACGGCAGTCGCCACTCAGCGGTATCTCGATGCATGACAGCGTTTTTCACCCAAATACAACAAGACCCCAACTCCGAAGAGTTGGGGTCTTGTCAGTACGTCATGCGTCGGTTGCCCGACTCACATGGACGTCTTAGACGATGGTAACGCCGGTGGCCTGCGGGCCCTT
>NZ_LVCT01000035.1:0-562 GCF_001647205.1 Rhodococcus sp. EPR-134 | reverse complement strand
GCCGTCTTCGGGAGCGATGAAGCCGAACCCCTTCTCGGAGTTGAACCACTTCACGATGCCCTCTGCCATGTAAATCTCCTCTAACACAGTGTCAACAGGCAGTCGCTTCGACCGCCCGGGTCACTTACTACGACCGTTCTGAGACAAATCCGTGGAGGATGTCCAAACGCTCGCAACCTAACCATTTGCGAGCGTGGAAACACAAACACAAACACTTACGACCACCACAAGTAGACCACACATCCGCCGTGTTGTCTTCCCTGAGGCCTTCATCACTGCCCAGCCCGTTGACAGGCATACCCCCTGGGGGTACCTTCGATTGCAGAGCGATACCTACACCGGGTATCCGTAAAATAAGCTTTCCACAACCGAAGGGATCTGCGATGACCACCGCCGAATACACCGTTTCCGGAATGACCTGCGGACACTGCGTCGGATCCGTCAAGGAAGAGATCGGCAACATCGCGGGAGTAACCGCGGTGGATGTCGAACTGGCGAGCGGACGCGTCGTCGTCACCAGCGATGCTCCCGTCTCCGCAGCCGACGTCGTCGCAGCAGTCGA
>NZ_LVCT01000034.1:0-6695 GCF_001647205.1 Rhodococcus sp. EPR-134 | reverse complement strand
GTCGCCGTCTTCGGCGCCGCCCTCGGCGTGGGGGCCGCAATCGGAAGCCCGATAGACATGTCCACCACCCAGCACAGCACCCACGAATCAACCACAGAATCGATGCCAGGCATGGATTCGGCAACACCTGCAGGACTCGAAGTCTCTTCCGGCGGATACACACTCACCGATGTGACCGCACCCGGTCGAGCTGGGGAGCCGGGAACCTTGACCTTCCGGATTCTCGACGACACCAACACGCCCGTCGTCGATTTCGACCTCCTGCACGAGAAGAAACTCCACCTCATTGTCGTCCGAAACGACACCAGCGAATTCCGCCACGTACATCCGTCCCTCGCTGCAGACGGCACCTGGTCGATCGACTGGGCCTGGCCCGCCGCCGGCACCTACCGAGTCTTCGCGGACTTCGATCCCACCGACGGCACCCAACTGACACTCGGCCGAAACTTCGACGTGGCAGGCGAATTCACTCCTGCGCCGCTACCTGCGAAGAGCGCGACCGCAACCGTCGACGGATACACCGTGACTCTCGACGGTGATCTGACCACTGCCGGCGGCCCGATCACGCTGAGCGTTGCTCGCGACGGGGCCCCGGTCACCGATCTCGATCCGTACCTCGGTGCCTTCGGTCACCTCGTTGCCCTGCGCACCGGCGACCTCGCCTACCTGCACGTGCACCCCGAAGGCGAGCCAGGCGACGGCGTCACAGCTCCTGGTCCGGACATTTCCTTCCACGCACAGGCACCGAGCGAAGGCACATACCGACTGTTCCTCGACTTCCAGCACGAGGGCGTGGTTCGGACCGCCGAATTCACTGTTGATGCAGGCACTTCCACAGCTTCAGTTCCAGACAATCACGAGGGAGGGCACTGATGACGTCACCGACTGCGGTCGACAATGCTGCCAACTCGAGCAGCGTCGAACTCGCGATCACCGGGATGACCTGCGCCTCCTGCGCGTCACGAATCGAGAAGAAGCTCAACAAGATCGACGGCGTCACAGCCACTGTCAACTACGCGACTGAGAAGGCCAAGGTCACCTTCCCGGACGGGGTACCCGTCGAAGATCTGGTCACTGCCGTCGAGAACGCCGGTTATTCCGCCGCGCTCCCCAAGCCGCCCAGCGCGCCGGACACCGTCGACCCGGATGCGGAAACCCCGCAGGATCGTGATCTGCGCGAGCTTCGTACCCGCCTGATCATCTCGACTCTTCTCTCCGTGCCGGTCATCGCTATGGCAATGATTCCTGCGCTGCAATTCGACAACTGGCAGTGGCTCTCCCTCACGCTGGCCGCACCGGTCATCGTGTGGGCGGCCCTCCCCTTCCACCGGGCTGCCTGGGTGAACCTGCGTCACGGCGCGGCCACGATGGACACGCTCATCTCGCTGGGCACCATCTCGGCCTTCGTCTGGTCGCTCTACGCACTGTTCTTCGGCACTGCGGGCGAAGCCGGTATGAAGCACGCCTTCCGGTTGACGGTCGACCGGATGGACGGCAGCGCCAACATCTACCTCGAAGTTGCCGCGGGCGTCATCACGTTCGTGCTGGCCGGACGCTACTTCGAGCACAAGTCCAAGCGCACGTCCGGCGCCGCACTACGCGCACTCATGGAACTCGGTGCGAAAGACGTCGCGGTATTGCGCAACGGCGTCGAAGTACGAATCCCCGCCGAAGAACTGGCAGCGGGCGACTCCTTCATCGTCCGGCCCGGCGAGAAGATCGCCACCGACGGCATCATCACCGAGGGCCGCTCAGCCGTCGACATGAGCATGTTGACGGGTGAATCCGTGCCTGAGGAAGTCGGTGTCGGGGACACTGTCGTCGGCGCCACCGTCAACGTCGGTGGAACCTTGACCGTCGAGGCAACCCGGGTCGGGAGCGACACCCAACTCGCCCAGATGGCGGCACTGGTCGAAGACGCCCAGAACGGCAAGGCCGAAGTTCAGCGCCTCGCCGATCGGATCGCCGGTATCTTCGTACCGGTCGTCATCGCGATTGCCGTTGCGACACTGGGCTACTGGCTCGGTACCGGTAACCCCATCGAGATGGCCTTCACCGCTGCGGTCGCCGTGCTGATCATCGCGTGCCCCTGTGCCCTCGGATTGGCAACGCCCACAGCCCTGTTGGTGGGCACGGGTCGCGGAGCTCAGATGGGAATCCTCATCAAGGGACCCGAGGTGCTCGAATCGACGCGCGCAGTCGACACCGTCGTGCTCGACAAGACGGGAACCGTCACCACCGGTCAGATGACATTGCTGGACACCGTGGTGGGCGAAGGAACAACCGTCGACGAGGTCCTTCGGCTGGCGGGCGCACTCGAACATCGCTCCGAGCACCCCATCGCCGCAGCGATCGCGAAGGGTGCGACCGAAGCCGTGGGCGAATTGCCTACGGTCGAGGATTTCGTGAACGTCGCCGGGCGCGGCGTGCAGGGAATGGTCGACGGTCACGCAGTCGTCGCGGGCCGAGACGCGCTGCTCGCCGACTGGTCGATGCCGTTGCCGGAAAATCTCCGCGAGGCTAAGGCTGCAGCAGAGAAGGCCGGGCGCACCGCAATCGCGGTGGGCTGGGACGGCAAGGCGCACGGCATCCTCGTGATCGCCGACGCGGTCAAGGACACGAGCGCCGAAGCAATCGCGCAGTTGAAAGCACTCGGCCTCGAACCGGTTCTGCTGACCGGTGACAACGCCACCGTTGCTCGCACTGTCGCGGATCAGGTCGGGATCAGCACCGTCTTCGCCGAGGTCATGCCTGCGGACAAGGTCGACGCCGTCAAGAAACTGCAAGCGGAAGGACGCGTCGTGGCCATGGTCGGCGACGGCGTGAACGACGCGGCAGCCCTGGCTCAGGCCGATCTCGGCCTGGCGATGGGCACGGGTACCGACGTTGCGATCGAGGCCAGCGACATCACTCTGGTGCGAGGTGACCTGCGGTCGGCAGCCGATGCAATTCGACTGTCCCGCAAGACGCTCACGACCATCAAGGGCAACCTGTTCTGGGCATTCGCCTACAACACGGCTGCGATCCCGCTGGCTGCGGCCGGCCTGCTCAACCCGATGCTCGCCGGTGCCGCAATGGCATTCAGCAGTGTGTTCGTGGTGAGCAACAGCCTGAGGTTGCGGCGGTTCAAATAAGGGGGCAAGCCCCCTGTGCGCGGTTAGGGAGTCCCTGCACTCCTTAACCGCGCACGGGGCTATTCGCCTCCAGCCAGCCGAACGAAGGCTGCTGCGTCGAGCATCTCACCACGCGTCTGAGGCTCGATACCGGCAGCGAGGAGCCGTCGTTCGGCCTCGGCAGGCGAACCTGCCCAACCGCTGAGAGCGGCACGCAAAGTCTTGCGGCGCTGTGCGAACGCGGCGTCGATCGCCGCAAAAACCTGCTTGCGGTGCTTCTCGTCCATCGGCCACGGCGGCTCCGCATACCGGTCGATACGAACCAGACCTGATTCCACCTTCGGCACCGGCCAGAACACGTTGCGTCCGACGGCACCGGCGCGGCGAACCTCGCCGAAGAAGTTGGCCTTGACGCTGGGAACGCCGTAGATCTTGCTTCCCGGATCAGCCGCCAGGCGATCGGCAACCTCGGCTTGCACCATCACGAGTGCGGTCCGCAGACTCGGAAGCGACGCGAACAGGTGCAACAGCACCGGCACCGCGACGTTGTACGGCAGGTTCGCGACCAGCGCGGTCGGCTCGCCGGGAATCTGTGAAGGCAGCACACGCATCGCGTCCGCTTCGACGACGGTCAGTCGATCGGCAAGCTCCGGCGCTCGCTCGGCCACCGTCTTCGGGAGGCGAGCCGCGAGGTTGGGATCGATCTCGACCGCGATGACCCGATCGACGACGTCCATCAGCGCCATCGTCAGCGAACCGAGACCAGGCCCTACCTCGAGAACGACGTCGTCACGTGTCACGCCTGCCGTGGTGACGATGCGCCTCACGGTATTGGCGTCGTGAACGAAGTTCTGCCCCAACTGTTTCGTGGGCCGGACACCGAATTCCTCGGCAAGAGCGCGCACCTCGACCGGACCGAGCAGGGCTGCCTGCCCGCGCGGAGTAGCGATGGGTTCGTTCGATTGTTCGGCGTCTGACACCAGTAGAACTTATCCCAGTCCGAGGCGACCCGAGCACGACGGCCATGCGCCCCAGCCCTGAGTGCGCTGGGTCTGTGTCGCAATCGCGATCTGTTCTTCACGGGTGGCGAGGTCGGCGCGGGGCGCATACTTCAACCCGCCCTGTCGTTCCCAGGTGTTCTGATCGAACTGCACGCCGCCGTAGAAACCGTTGCCGGTGTTGATGGCCCAGTTACCGGTGGCCTCGCACTGTGCGAGCGCATCCCACGTCGAACCGTTCTCCACGGGCGGCACCTCGGTGCCCGGCTTCGTTCCGACACGCACGACCTTCGGCTGCGCCGGTGTGGTGATCGTCTCCGAGACCTGGGTACGTCCGGCTTCGACACCGTTGACGAGATTCACGGCGAACGTCACGTCACGCACGCCGGGCACGCCCGGGTTCTCGACGATCGTGCGACTCTGGTTCATCGTCGGATCCTCGATGCGCTGATCCGGCGGATCGAGCGGCAAGGTCTCGATCTTGTTCTCGGTGCGGTTGCGCGTCACCGTGACCTCCAGGCCCTCGGTCAGTGGAGCGTCGGCGGCGGGAACCACCGTGTCCGACTGCTCGAGCGGAGTGCCGTTGGCGGTAAGGAACTCCCCGACCGTCGGCGCCGCGATACGCACGTCTGCTGCCGCGTTTGCGCCGTCGACCAGTTTTGCGACGACCGGTGTCAGCACGTCGAGCGCGGCGCCGTCCAGCGGAAGACGCTGCGAGCGCGAAGCCGACACGTGCACATCCGCCGCGACGTCCAACTGCTTCAACGCGTCGTCGACGGTCAAGGCAGTGGTCCAGAGCTTCTGCGGCTGACCGTCGACCGTCAGCGTGATCTCACGGGCACGACGGAGCACCACGGTGTCGCCGTCGGACAGCGAAGCGTCGGCCGCGGGAGCAACTGCATCCTTGTCACCGATCGGGTAACCCGCGTCCTCGAGAGCGCCGTCGACGTTGGTCGACATGGTGCTCAGGCGAATCTGCTCACCGTCGACATCGAGAGTGATGGTCTTGTGCCGGACGACGGCCAGAACACCACCCACGAGAACCGTCAGGAGAAGAGCGGCGATCGCCGAGTACAACAACGGCGACCTGGTCGAGTTGATCTTGGCGAACGGTGACATCGGTTCCTGTGTTCTGTGAGGTGTGAGCGCGTCAGCGCAGGCCCAATTTGCTGGTGCAGGACGGCCAAGCACCCCAGCCCTGACCGGCGCGGACTTTCTCGCCGATCGCGATCTGCTGTTCACGTGATGCGAGGTCGGCGCGAGCTGCGTACTGACCGCCGCCGAATGCTTCCCAGGTGCTCTGGGTGAACTGAAGTCCTCCGTAGAAACCGTTGCCGGTGTTGATGGCCCAGTTTCCGGTCGCCTCGCACTGAGCAATGGCATCCCACGTCGACGCGTTGGACACAGCGGGAGCGGAAGCCTGCTTGGTACCGACCTTCACCACTGCTGCGACCGGTTCCTTGATCACGGTCGCGGACAGTTCCGTGCGTCCGGCCTCGACACCGTTGACGGTCTTGACCTCGACGGTGGCCGTGCGCTCACCCGGAACACCCGGGTTCTCGACGACGGTCTTGTCCTTCTCCAGCTCGGGATCCTCGACCTTGTTCTCCGGCGGCGCGATCGGCTGCGTCTCGACGCGAGTGTCCGTGCGGTCGCGAGTGACCTGGATGGTCAGGCCGTTGGTAACGGGTGTGTCGGCGGTGGGAACCACCGAGTCGGCCTGCTCGAGCGGCGCATTCTTGGCCGCGAGAAGATCGCCGACGGTCACGGCGGCGAGCTTGACCTCCGCCGCCGGAGCACCACCGTCGCTGACGCTGACGGTCTTCGGGCTGACGACGTCGAGCTCGGTCCGTTCGAGCGGCAGACGATGCGAGCGCGAAGCCGAGACTGCGAAGTCGTCGGAAACATCTACCTGCTTCAATGCCTCGTCGACCGTCAATGCGGTGGTCCAGATGGTGGTCGGCTGACCGTCGACGGTCAGAGCCAACTCACGGGCACGGCGTAGTACGACGGTATCGCCATCGGACAGGGAGGAATCGGCACTGGGTGCGAGCGCGTCCTTGGGATCGACCGGGTATCCGGCGTCCTCGAGAGCGGTACCGACGCTGCTCGACATCGTGGACAGCGAAATCATGTCGCCGTCGACGTCGAGGGTGATCGTCTTGTGCCGAACCACGGCGAGCGCACCCCCGACGATGAGCGTCAGAAGCAACGCACCCACCACTGAATAGAGAAGTGGTGACTTCGTGGAGTTGATCTTGGCAAAAGGCGACACAGGAAATCCCAAGGCAGACGACGTTCGATCACAATACGGTAACGACCGAGCGTTGTATCGGCAACCAAATCACAACGAAATGCGACTTTTGTCACGGAACGGCAACGGCGTGTCGTGTGTTCTGCACTTTCCGGCTCCGATACCCGTGTATCGATTCAGCTCTGGGCGCAGTATGTTCTCGTCTGGTTCAAAGCAGTCCGGCGATCCCGGGCGCGACAGAAGAAAGCTGGGCGATAGTGCGAAGAAGATTCGACAGACCACGTAATGCCAGGTGGCCGATCCTGGCCATCCTGCTGGCGCTGATCGCAG
>NZ_LVCT01000033.1:0-11979 GCF_001647205.1 Rhodococcus sp. EPR-134 | reverse complement strand
AAGACGGCAAACTCGTCGGCATCGACATCGACCTGCTCAATGCGATCGCCGAGGACCAAGGCTTCAAGGTCGACATCAAACAGCTCGGCTTCGACGCGGCCCTTCAGGCCGTGCAGGCCGGGCAGGCGGACGGCGTCATCGCGGGCATGTCCATCACCGACGCCCGCAAGCAGGTGTTCGACTTCTCCGACCCGTACTTCGAGTCGGGCGTGCAGATGGCGGTCCTCGAGACCGACAACGACGTGAAGTCGTACGAGGATCTGAGGGGCAAGCGCGTCGCTGTCAAGAACGGCACCGAGGGCGCCAGCTTCGCCGAGTCCATCAAGGACCAATACGGCTTCACCACAGTCTATTTCGCCGACTCCGCCAGCATGTACGACGAGGTCCGCACCGGGAACTCCGTCGCAGTCTTCGACGACTACCCCGTCCTCGCCTACGGCATCACACAGGGCAACGGCCTCAAGACGGTCACCGAAAAAGAGGTGGGCGCGAGCTACGGCTTCGCAGTCAACAAGGGCCAGAACGCCGAACTGCTCCAGATGTTCAACGCCGGACTGCAGAACCTGCGCGACGACGGCCAGTACGACGAAATCGTCTCGACCTACCTCGGTCAGGGCGCGTCGACGTCGGACAACTCCATCATCGGCTTGATCAAGAGCACCTACCCGCAGCTTCTCAAGGGCCTGTGGTTGACGATCGTTCTCTCCGTCGTCTCGATCGCGATCGCTCTGGTCCTAGGCGCGATCTTCGGTCTCTGCCGCGTGTCCACCAACATGTTCGTCCGAGGTATAGGCACAACCTACGTCGACATCTTCCGCGGCACACCGCTGTTGGTGCAGGCATTCTTCATCTACTTCGGCATCCCGGCAGCCCTGCATTTCCAGATGTCCGCCTTCACCGCAGGCATCATCACGCTCTCGCTCAACGCCGGCGCGTACATGGCTGAAATCGTCCGCGGCGGCATCCTGTCCGTCGACAAGGGACAGATGGAGGCGTCACGAAGCCTGGGCATCAGCTACATGAAGTCGATGCGAAAAGTCATCATGCCGCAGGCAATTCGCACGATGATCCCGTCGTACATCAACCAGTTCGTGATCACCCTCAAGGACACGTCGATCCTGTCGGTCATCGGACTCGCCGAGCTCACTCAGACAGGGCGCATCATCATCGCGCGCAACTTCCAGTCGTTCAACATGTGGCTGATCATCGGCGTCATGTACTTCATCATCATCATGGCGCTCACCAAGCTGTCGAACCGCCTCGAGAAGAGGATCAACAAGTGACCGAAACAGCCGTCAACATGGGCAAGTCCGCCACCGAGGTCAAGATTTCGGTCAAGGGACTGAAGAAGTCGTTCGGCGACAACGAGGTCCTCAAGGGCCTGGACGTCGACATCAAGAGCGGTGAAGTGGTCTGCGTCATCGGGCCTTCCGGTTCCGGCAAGTCGACCTTCCTGCGTTGCCTCAACCGCCTCGAAGACATCACCGCCGGATCCGTGCGCGTCGACCAGTTCGACCTCACGAACAAGGATGTCGACATCGACAAGGTGCGCCAGCACATCGGGATGGTGTTCCAGCACTTCAACCTGTTCCCCCACATGAGCGTCGTCGAAAACGTGATGCTCGCTCCGGTGCAGACCGGGCGATCGACCAAGGAGCAGGCTCGCGAGATCGCCGTCAAACTGCTCGGCCAGGTCGGCCTCGCGGAGAAGGCAGATGCCAAGCCCGCCAGCCTGTCCGGTGGGCAGAAGCAGCGCGTTGCCATAGCCCGCGCACTCGCGATGAGTCCGGACATCATGCTCTTCGACGAGGCCACCAGCGCCCTCGACCCCGAAATGGTGGGTGAGGTTCTGCAGGTGCTGCGCGACCTCGCCAAGCAGGGCATGACCATGGTCGTCGTGACCCACGAGATGGGCTTCGCCCGTGAGGTTTCCGACCGAGTCATCTTCATGGCCGACGGATACATCGTCGAAGAAGGTAAGCCGGAGAGTCTGTTCGGCAACCCCCAGCAGCAGCGCACCCAGGACTTCCTGGCGAAGGTTCTCTAGGGGCAAGCCCCCTGTGCGCCTTTTTGGTAGTGGGGACTACCGGAAAGGCGCACGGGTGGTGGCCAATTCGACGACCAGCCCGGTCTCGATCCGATTCTGCGGCTCGAAGTCGAAGTCGCCGAACCTTCGGAACCACCGAGGACTGGCCTCGACCCTTCGATAGGTCTCGCTACCTTCGACGGGCAACCACATGCGTGGACTTCCGACTTCCTCGTACGTCGTCGTGACCACGAGAATCCCGAGCACCACACCGGTGGTCACGACTCCAGACGCCGGCATCCCGCCGTGAACCCAACCGTCGAAATCGTCGTCCTGCGATCGCGGTGTCAATGTCCACGAGCATGGTTCACCGACCACCGGAAACGGCCCGCAGCACTCGACTTCGACCGCGTCGACATGAACGCTGACGATCCGGACCGAAGAGTCGACCGGCGTCGGCTCAGTGAAGCTGTGCGCCCTCATCCCCTCGCGGGAAGAGCAAGCTCGACGACAACGGCCGTCTCCATCCAGCCACGACGACCGGCAACCAGCGACGACATGCCGCGAAAAGACCGTGGGACCTTCTCGACTCGAACGTGATCGGTGCTCCCAGGTACCAATACCCAGTGCCTGGGTTCTTGTTCGACAAACTCGCCGCGCTCGAGTCGGATCGAGAGAACGATCCCGGCCGTAGGTTCCACGTCGTCGGGATAGATTCCTCCATGAACCGTCCCGTCGAACCACAGCGACTCACGTGTGGGGTGCAAAGCCCACGCAGATTTTTCGCCGACCACCGGCAACGGTGCACAGCACTCGAATTCCCACGTTTCGATGCGGACTGTGACCACGTTGTAGTCATTCATCTGAATACTCCGCGCAGTAGACGAACCGGGACACGACCGTCCCGGGCGCGGAGTTACCTGTCAGACCACCATAGCGTCAGAGCTTGTAGACGCGCTCCGCTGTCGCCGTGGACGCTGCTGCCAGCGCCTGCGGATCCTCACCGCGGATGTCTGCGAGCGCGCGCACTGTGTACGGCAGGCAGTACGACTCGTTGGGCGCACCGCGGAACGGGTGCGGCGTCAAGAACGGCGCATCCGTCTCGACGATCAGTTGATCCGACGGCACCAACAGCGCGGCCTCACGCAGCGCCTTCGCATTCTTGAAACTCACGGTTCCCGAGAAACTCAACACGTAGCCCGCGTCGATGCACGCACGGGCCATCTCCGAATCCGAGGAGAAGCAATGGAACACCACGGTCTCCGGCGCGCCTTCCTCGTGCAGCACCCGCAGCAGGTCCTCATCGGCTTCGCGATTGTGAATCATCAGCGTCTTGCCGAGACGCTTCGCGAGGTCGATGTGCCACCGGAAACCGTCGACCTGCTCCTCGATGGTGGCGCACCCTTCGAGCTTGCCTGGCCAGTAGAGATCCAGCCCGGTCTCCCCCACCGCGACGACCCGCGGATCGGACGCCAACCGTTCTATCTCGGCTCCGGTGTCGACATCGAGGACGTTCGCCCTGGTCGGATGGATTGCGACGGCTGCGTAAACCCTCGAATCCCAGTTCGCAGCGTCGACGGCAAAGCGTGCGGCATCAAGGTCGTCGGCCACCGTGACGACCCGTCCGACGCCGACGGCTTCGGCCCGATCGACAATTTCGGCCACGGTCGCAGCGTCGTGCGCACCACAGGCGTCGAGGTGCGTATGTGCGTCGATCAGAGGCGACAAGGGCTCAGGGGCATCGGGGGCGGGACGGTCTTTGCTCACGCCCGATAGAGTAAGCCCACCATGACTGTGCCTGCCTCACCCTCCCAGACCCCGCGCCCGGACTCCGCTGCCCCGGAAGGCGCGGAACGATCGCCGTTCTACATCACGACAGCGATCGCGTATCCCAACGGCGCTCCGCACATCGGCCACGCGTACGAGTACATCTCCTCGGACGCGCTCGCCCGTTTCAAGCGGTTGGACGGTCATGAAGTGTTCTTCATGACCGGCACCGACGAGCACGGTCTGAAGATGCAGCAGACAGCGATCAAAGAGGGCATCGACGTCCGCGAACTCGCGGCTCGGAACTCCGACGTGTTCCAGAACCTCGACAAGGTCCTGAACATCTCGTACGACCGGTTCATCCGCACCACCGACGCCGATCATCAGGTCGCCAGCAAGGCGATCTGGGAAAAGATGGCCGCATCGGGCGACATCTACCTCGACACGTACTCGGGGTGGTATTCGGTTCGTGACGAGGCCTTCTACACCGAAGCCGAGACCACGCTTCTGGACGACGGCACCCGTCAGTCGACGGAGACCGGCACCCCGGTGGAGTGGACCGAGGAGTCCAACTACACCTTCCGTCTCTCGGCCTACGAGGACCGTTTGCTTGCTCTGTACGAAGAGCATCCCGAGTTCATTGCCCCCGCGACTCGTCGCAACGAGATCGTCAGCTTCGTCAAGGGCGGCCTCAAGGACCTGTCGATCTCGCGCACCACGTTCGACTGGGGCGTCGAGGTTCCCGGAGACCCCGACCACGTCATGTACGTCTGGGTCGACGCCCTCACCAACTACCTGACCGGCGTGGGTTACCCGAACGTCGACTCGGCGGAGTTCGAGAAGTTCTGGCCCGCGAGCCTGCACATCATCGGCAAGGACATCACGCGTTTCCATACCGTGTACTGGCCGGCGTTCCTCATGTCTGCCGGCATCGAACTGCCGGAGCGGGTCTTCGTCCACGGGTTCTTGTACAACAAGGGCGAGAAGATGTCGAAGTCGGTCGGCAACGTCGTCGACCCCATCGCGATGGTCGATCAGTACGGCCTCGACGCGGTCCGCTTCTTCCTGCTCCGCGAGATCTCGTACGGCCAGGACGGCAGCTACAGCCACGAAGCAATCGTGACGCGTATGAATGCAGACCTGTCCAATGAACTGGGCAACCTCGCGCAGCGTTCACTGACGATGGTCGCGAAGAACTGCGATGCCCAGGTACCGACCCCCGGCGAGTTCACCGAGGACGACCTGGCGATGCTGGCGTCGGCGGATGCCCTGCTTGCCAAGTGCCGCAGCGAGTTCGACGTGCAGGCGCTGCATCTCGCACTGGAAGCCATCTGGGGCGTTCTCGGCGAGACCAACCGGTACTTCTCCAAGCAGGAACCGTGGGTTCTGCGCAAGACGGATCCGGCACGCATGGCGACGGTTCTGTACGTGACGCTCGAAGTGGTCCGTATCGTCGGGCTTCTCGTTCAGCCGGTGATGCCCGACGCGGCGTCACGCATCCTCGATCTGCTTGGCCAGAGCGAAGAGAACCGGCAGTTCGCCGACATTGCGGTTCGCATCGACGCGAACCGGAAACTGCCTGCTCCGGCGCCAGTTTTCCCCCGCTTCGTCGAGGAATGAGCTAAGCGAGAGTGCCGCACGTGGGGTCCGAGATATCCGGTTACAGGCGGATGTGTCGGACCCCACGTGCACACTCCAGCCATGACGACGAATAGAACATACATTCGAACCAGCGCTTCGGCGCAGACACTGCCATGGAACGGAGCGCGGGTGTCCACTCAGGAGGTCAGCCCTCAATCCGTTTCCGCGGTGCGAGATCTCGTTTCCGAACTGTCCGCGGCGTACGACCGCGGATGGCAGCCGGCGGATCTGATTCATCTGGCGCGTCGAAGCAAAGAAGCGTCCGACGCCGATCTCGCCGCCACCACCATCCTGTTCGACGCGAAGGCGTCGCGCGCCTCCGATCGCGCTCCGCTCGAATGGGTGGGGCAGTTGCAGACAATCGGCGAGCAGTATCCGAAGTCTCGGCACATCGCTTCTCGAATCACCGTGGACGACGACGTTTTTCGCTCCCTCGCGGCCGGCCTTCTGTTCCAGGATCCCTACTTCCTCGTTTCGCAGATCGTCGACGTCGCGCGATCGTGGATGCGCCTACCTCAGTGGACGGTGTTGCTCGCGCCACCATCCACCTGGCCGTCGCAACGCACCGATACCAGCTATGCCGGCGTCGGCGATACCGAGGTCGACGCCAAGGTACTCAAGCGAATTCGTGGACTACTCGCCAAAGCGGAAGCAACCAACTTCGCGGAAGAAGCCGAGATTTTCACCGCGAAGGCCCAGGAGTTGATGACCCGGTACGCCATCGACTCCGCACTGCTCCACAGTCGCGCCGGGGTCACCGACACATCCGTCAATGCCCGACGCATTCACATCGAGAACCCGTACGTGAAGGAAAAGGTTCACCTCCTGACCGAGATCGGCGAATCGAATCGTGTCAGGACTGTCTGGTTCAGCGACATTGCACTCGCGACCGTCGTCGGCACTCCGGTCGACCTTCAGCAAGTCGACATGCTGTTCACTTCCCTGCTCGTACAGGCAACCCGTGCAATGCAATTCGCCGACTCGAGCAATCGTGGCGGCTCACGCACCACCTCGTTCCGCAAGGGATTCCTGGCCGGGTTCGCCAGCCGCATCGGACACCGCCTGCGTGACGCCGGCACCAAAGCCACCGCCGAAGCGGCCGACGCGGCATCGATGGACGTCGCGGATCTTCTGCCGATCCTCGCCACCACATCCGAGGCCGTCGACGCCGAATTCGATCGATTGTTCCCGACAACCCGCAAGACTCGCGGACGGTCCGTGGACGCCGAAGGCTGGCACGCCGGCCAGGCTGCAGCCGACGACGCCAACCTGCGTCCCGGCGCACCCGCCGTGAACCGCTCCCGCTAGTCCTTTCGAGCGGCCAGGACCGTCTCGTACAACTCACGCTTGGAGACTCCGGCCGTTGCGACCAGGGCACACGCGTCCTTCAATCGTGCTCCCCCCTCGACCAGCCTTTCCACCTCGTCGACCAGATCGGCAGGATCAGATGCCACCAGCACTGCGCCTTCGAGCACCACCGTGATCTCACCGCGAACGCCCTCGGCGGCCCAAGCAGCTAACTCCCCGAGAGTGCCGCGCTTCACTTCCTCGTAGGTCTTGGTCAATTCCCGGCACACGGCCGCGCGGCGATTCGGCCCGAGCACTTCCACCGCATCTGCGAGGCAGTCGGCAAGGCGATGAGGCGCTTCGAAGAACACACACGCTCGCTGCTCGGTTGCCAAGGCAGAGAGCCACGTCTTGCGCTGCCCCTGCTTACGCGGCGGGAACCCGTCGAAGCAGAACCGCTCGACGGGCAATCCGGAGAGTGCCAGCGCCGTCGTCACCGCCGACGGACCGGGCAAGCACGTGACGGCGAGGTTCTCGGCTACGCAGGCGGCGACAAGGCGATATCCGGGATCGCTGACCGACGGCATGCCCGCGTCCGTGACCAGCAGGACGGTCTTGCCTTCGGCGACGTCGGCGACCAGCGCGGGCAGCCGGGAAATCTCGACCTGATCGTAGAAACTGACGATCTTCCCGGTGATGGTTACCTCGAGCGCGGACGCCAGAGACTTGGTGCGTCGTGTGTCCTCCGCAGCAACGACGTCGGCGGTTGCGAGAGCAGACCGAAGACGCGGAGACGCGTCACCGACATCTCCCATGGGTGTTGCGGCGAGTACCAAGCGACCAGTCATACCTGACAGCCTACGATTGCCAGGTGACTGTGCAGACGGACGAGCGGCCAACGCCCGCCACGAGCGATCGGGTAATGCGTAGTCCCGGCCCGCTGGTACCGGATCCTGATTTCGGCCCGACCGACAGATTGCGCGGCTGGATTGTCACCGCTTTCGTCACCGCTATCGCGGCGATCACACGCTTCACGATGCTCGCCTACCCGACCGACGCCGGCACACCTGTCTTCGACGAGAAGCACTACGTTCCGCAGGGCTGGCAAGTTCTGACCGGTGGCGGCATCGAAGACAATCCCGGTTACGGATTGGTGGTACACCCGCCGATCGGTAAGCAGATGATCGCGATCGGCGAAGCACTCTTCGGTTACAACGGTTGGGGGTGGCGATTCTCGTCGGCCCTGGTCGGGACACTGATGGTCTTGCTGATCATCCGGATCGTGCGCCGCATGACGCGGTCCACGCTGATCGGCGCGATTGCCGGAATCCTGCTCATCGTCGACGGCGTCACCTTCGTCTCCTCACGCCTGGGAATGCTCGACATCTTCCTGGCTTTCTTCGTTCTCGCCGCCCTCGGATGCCTGGTGGTCGATCGCGACCAAGTCCGCGAACGGATGGCGAAGGTATACGAAGAGGGCCGAATCGGCGACTCTGCCTGGGGTCCGCGGCTGGGTTTCCGGTGGTGGAGGTTCGGCGCCGGCATCCTGCTCGGCCTGGCCTGCGGAACCAAGTGGTCCGGCATGTACTTCATTCTGTTCTTCGGATTGCTCAGTGTTGCCTTCGACCTGTCAGCGCGCCGCGCCTACCGCGTGCAGCGCCCATGGGTCGGCACCGCAGTTCGCGACATCGGGCCTGCTCTGTATGCGTTGGTGATCATTCCGCTCGGTGTGTACCTCGCGAGCTACTGGGCCTGGTTCACCAGCGAGACCGGCGTCGACCGTCACGCCGTCGGTAACGAGATCGGTGAGGGCGGCACGTGGAGCTTCATTCCCTCCGCGCTGCGCTCACTCTGGTACTACAGCGGAAACGTTCTCCAGTTCCACGCCGGTCTGACCAACTCCGCCGGAAACCACCACCCGTGGGAGTCGAAACCGTGGACGTGGCCGATGGGGCTACGACCGATGCTCTACTACTACGCCGACGGCGAGCAGGTCACCGGTTGCGGGGCCGCCAGCTGCGTCAAGGCCGTGATGCTGATCGGCACACCGGCGATGTGGTGGCTGGCCCTACCGATGTTGGCGTGGGCGATCTGGCAGACGTTCGTGCGCAGGGACTGGCGATACGCCGTGGTCCTGACGGGCTACGGTGCCGCTTACCTCCCGTGGTTCGCGACGCTCGACCGCCAGATGTACTACTTCTACGCAGTTGCACTCGCCCCGTTCATGGTCATGGGATTTGCGCTGGTCCTCGGCGATGTACTGGGCAAGGCGAGCGCGTCCGTCGAGCGTCGTACCACCGGACTTCTGGCAGTCAGTCTGTACATCGGTCTGGTCGTGGCCAACTTCGTCTACCTCTGGCCGATACTCACCGCCATGCCGATCACGCCGGAATCGTGGCAGAACCACCTGTGGCTGCCCAGCTGGAAATAACCAGACGACAAAGGGGCACCGAACCGCAGTTCGGTGCCCCTTCACGGTTCAAGTCCTACTCCGCTCAAGTCCTACTCCACTGACTTACCCACACGGCGTCCTCGGCGCGGGCGCAGGAGAGCACGTTTCTGCTCCTTCGCCGCAATGATGATCGGGTCGTGCGAAAGATCCTTGTACAGCGAGAAGCACAATCCGATCATGACCAGCACGAACGGCGCCGCAGCGATGATCGTCATGGTCTGCAAGCCGTCGAGCGCTTCGGAACCACCGGTTCACAGCAGAAGCGCCGCGACGCCACCGGTCAACATGCCCCAGAACACCACGACCCAGCGACTCGGTTCGAGCGTTCCGCGCTGCGAGAGCGTCCCCATCACCATCGACGCAGCGTCGGCGCCGGAGACGAAGAACACTGCGACGAGCAGCATGACCAGGACAGTCGTCACTCCGGCCAACGGCAGATTGTCGAGCATGCCGAACAGTTGAGCCTCTTCCGAGCCTCGGCCGGACAAGCCGATTCCGTCGCGTTCCTCGCCGATGCCCGCGCCGCCGAAGATCGCGAACCAGAGCAAGCTGACAGTCGTGGGAACGGCGATGACGCCGACGATGAACTGGCGGATCGTGCGGCCGCGGCTGATGCGGGCCAGGAACATGCCGACGAACGGCGTCCAGGACACCCACCATGCCCAGTAGAAGATCGTCCACGACGAAAGCCACGCGCCGGTTTCAGGATTCGACGATGCACCCGTGCGGGCCGACATCTGGGCGAGGTCGGAAACGTATGCACCAATGGTCGTCGGGAGCAGATTGAGAATCAGCACGGTCGGCCCGAGAACGAACACGAACAGGGCCAAGATCAGCGCTAGCACCATGTTGATGTTGGAGAGCCACTGAATTCCCTTGGCCACACCGGAAACTGCCGAAGCGACGAACGCCAGGGTCAGCACCGCAACGATGGCCACGAGCAGGAATACGCCGGCCTCTTCCATCCAGCCGACTACCTCGAAACCGGAGCCGATCTGAAGTGCGCCGAGCCCCAAAGATGCTGCGGTGCCGAAAAGTGTCGCAAAGATTGCCAGGATGTCGATGACCTTGCCGATCGGCCCTTCGGCTTTGCGACCGAGCAACGGGATGAAGGCCGAACTGAACAGTTGCTTGCGTCCTCGGCGATACGACCCGTACGCAATGGCAAGGCCCACAACGGCATACATCGCCCAAGGATGAAGACCCCAGTGAAACATGGTGGTAGCCATGGCAGTTCCGACGCCACCGTCGGTACCGGGAGGCGGAGTCACGTAGTGCGCAAGCGGTTCCGCGACACCGAAGAACATCAGGCCGATGCCCATGCCGGCGCTGAACATCATGGCGATCCAGCTGACGGTTCGGAACTCGGGCTTCTCACCGTCTTTGCCCAGCGGAATGTCGCCGAATCGACTGACAGCGAGGTAGATGGAAAACAGCACGAAAGCCGAAGCTGCGAGTACGAAGAGCCAGCCGATGTTCGTCACCAACCAGCCGAGAACACTTCCGGTTACCGAGTTCAGGTTGTCGGGAGCTACGAGACCCCACACGACAATAGCCAGCACCGCTGCGGCCGCCACGGAAAACACCACGTAGTCGGTCCGAACGCCTACCCGAGTAAAGCCCGTCTCCGGGCGCTCTTCGTTGGCCCCGGAATCTTGTTCGGATCGATCAGATTTCGTCACCATAGATGACTACGTTCGTCACTTTGTGGGCCAAAAGCAAGCTGGAAGGCGGGCTCAACAGCCGTTGAACCCGCCTTCTCACCCCGATCAAGCTGGGGTTTTAACCCAACCGTTGCCCTTGCCGATCAATCCGTCGATGCTGATGCGTCCTGCGCCGATAACAGCGATCAAGAGCGAACCGACACCGAGTGCGACGACGAGTTCATAGCCGCCGTTGTCTATGAAGACGCCCTTGTCGGCGTGCACGATGAAGAACGCGCCGACCATGTCGAGGAACAGCAGTGCGCCGACGAGCGGGGTCAGCAGACCCGCGATGAGCAGGATGCCGCCACCGAGTTCGATGGATGCTGCCAGAACTGCAGAAATCTTGGGGAGCGGGGCGCCCATCCCTTCGAATGCGGCCTGCGTTCCGGCGATCTTGTAGGTGAAGAACTTCTGCCAACCGTGGGCGATGAAGATGATCCCGAGGCCGACACGGGCGATGAGGAGTCCGAGGTCACGAGCAATCGACGAATTCATGAGCCAAGACTGACAGCTTTAAGTTGAAGCGTCAACTTAATCAATGTGTCACGCACCTCTCAATGCCGACTCCACCATGGCGACGATCTCAGTGTCGGAGTACCCGAGCGAGCGGACCTTATGCGCAAACGCGGTCGCCGCCTGCTCCGCCTGCGCCTGCACCGGATCGGTCCCCGAAGCGATGAACGTCCCTTGCTTTCCCCTCGTCTCGATCACGCCCTGATCGCTGAGCGCGCGATAAGCCTTCGCGACGGTGTTGGCCGCCAATCCCAGCTCCGAGGCCAATGCACGCACCGTCGGGATCTTGGTTCCCGCAATCAATCCGCCGCCGTGAACCTGCTCGATAATCTGTTGCCGCAGTTGGTCGTACGGAGCTGTGGAGGAATCGTGTTCGATCGCGATCTTCATCGTCACCCTCGTCGTATCTTCTCGGTCACAGCATCTTCTCTCTCACAAACCCTCGATCGCTTCGCGGATCGTATGCGGGCCGGAGGTCAGAACCAATATCTTGCCGACACTGGACGGCGCGTCGATGAGCGCTTCGATCACTGCGGCGACATCTGCACGAGGCACAGAGCCTCGATCGACGGGTGGCTCTGCAAGAA